>PLWR01000619.1 GCA_003165615.1 Acidobacteriota bacterium
CCGCCGCGAGGAAGAATACTTGCGCGGGAAGTTCGGAGAGGTTTACGATCGTTACGCTCAACGTGTTCCCCTATTCCTCCCGCGCTTCCGCCGGTCCGAGGGCGGCGAGAAGTTTCAGTGGAAGCAATACCGGAAAAACCATGAGTACGAAGCTTTACTGGGCTACCTTGCCTTGATGATTTATCTGGCGTTCAGAATCTGGCTCCGCTAGATTGTGCAAGGCTGCCTTGGGAAGGCGCTCCGCGTCTAACTGGTTTATGCTAACTCCGAAATCACGCCTGGTATCTGCATTGCTTCTCGTGTTCCTGCTCATCGCGCTTACCGCGGGGAACGCGCAGAATACCCATGATCCTTTCAAGCCGGGCGAGATGCTGACCTACGATGTGATGTGGACGATCTTTCGCGCCGGCGAGGTGACCGCCACAATCCGGCCCAAGGGCGAAGGGAATCACGACGCGTACGAGGTCACCGCCACGGCGCGTTCGCAGGGCTTCGTGCCTCTCCTCTTCTATGTCGACAATGTCTTCCGCGCCACTTCCAGCGCCCAGACCCTCTGCTCCGAGGGCATCGTTAAGAAAGTGAACGAAGGCCATCGGCACAAAGACACGCACATTGCATTTGACTACACCCGGAAACTGGCGGTCCTCGATGAGCGCGACCTGAACCAGCCCCAGGCGCCACCCAAACACGCCGAATTTGATATTCCCCCTTGTGCCGAAGATGTCGTGACCGCCTTTTACTATCTCCGCCGCCAACATCTGGAGGTAGGCCACAACATCGAATTGCCGGTGAATGACGGCTCGAAAACCCAGCGCGTCATTGTGGAAGTGCAGGCGCGCGAAAAGGTGCAAACCCCCATGGGGACGATTGACGCCTTCCGTGTGGAGCCCAAGGTTTTTGGTGGCCTTCTCAAAAGGAAAGGGCGCATGCTCATCTGGTTCAGCGCCGATGAACGGCAGGTACCCGTGCGCATCAAGGCGATGATCGCGGTGGGCTCCATCACCGGCACCTTGCGCTCCGTAACCTACCCGAAACAGAACGCCCCTCCCACCCAGCACTGAGTTCCTCTCCCTCTGACTCAAATACGACTAGCCGCGCAGTGAAGAAATCAGGTATAAGCTAATCTTAAGGCCAGATTTTCGGGTGTCATCGTCGCGGCTTGAAGGGCCCGGCCTCCGGGGAAAATGCCAAGCGCACCATCAAACGGAAAAGGGGAAAGCATTCAAAGGCGCTGGGTGAAGGCTCGCCATGCCCTGCACCAAGCACTGCTGAACTTCCTGGAAGAAGATTCCCTGATGGTATCGGGGTCGATCGCCTACCACAGCTTGCTGGCCATTTTCCCCCTGTTACTGTTGCTGCTGGGGTTGAGCGGGCTTTACATTCGACGATTCGAGCTGACCGGCCATCTTTCCGTGGTTCTGCAACGTTATCTGCCCATCCGCACCGACATCATCATGCAGAACCTGGTGGGCATCAGCCGGGCTTACGGAAGAATCGGCGTCGTCTCGTTTCTGCTTCTGCTGTGGAGTTCTTCGGGAGTATTCGTGCCCCTGGAAAAAGCTCTGAATCGCGCCTGGGAAGTCACCGAGGGGCGCCCGTGGTGGAAGAGCCGCCTGCTGGCTTTGGAGATGGCCTTCATGGTGGGCTGCCTAATCCTGATCGCCGCGGCGTTTGTGGGTGTGGAGATTCTCTTCCGCGAGCGGCTGGACGTCTGGCTGGGCCCCTCTTTGCATTTCCTGGTCGTTTTCCTTTATCACCTGCTCACCGCCGTCAGTTCCTTCGCCGTGGGATTGTTGGCGTTCGTGGTCCTTTTCGAGCGGCTGCCCAATCGCCCTTTGGGCTTGCGCCAGGTCTTTCCCGGTGCGCTGCTGACCGCCATCCTCTGGGAGACCGCTCGCTGGCTTTTCACCATCTTCCTTCCTTTCTTCAACTACCGCCAGGTCTACGGATCGATCGGTGTTATGGTTTCGCTTATGACCTGGACCTATATATCCTCGGCCGTTATACTGTTCGGCTCCCAGGTTTCCCGCACCCTTTACGGCACCCTGAAAGTCCCCGAGACGACCAACGGCAAAAGCATTCCCATCTCTACGCTCAAAACCCTCGGTAGGTAGCAGCGGGTGGAACCATCGGTTCATCGGGTCATCGAGCCATCTGGCCACCACATGATGGGGCGATTTTGGATTTTGGATTCGTAATCTGCGATTTGCGAACCTCGATGTTCGAGCTTCGAATTTCGAATTTCGATATTCGATTTGAAATTGGCGATTGGCGGCTGTTCTCGTCAGCAAATGGATTTATCCTCTCAACTTAATCCGCCGATAGACGATCTGGGGGAGTATGGGCGGCCGGGCTGACAGCTCACCGCCGATAGTTCACAGTTCAAAGCCTGCCATAGGGGCGGTTCGCGAACCGCCCATTCTTCACTCTCGAAGCAATCGTGGTGCCGACCTGGCGCGCTCGCGAATTCCCCTCCTGATTCAGGAGGTCCGATTTCCGAACTCCGATGGAGTCCATCGGGCTCCAGTAATCGGAGGGGGTAGGGGGTGGTTAAAAGCATATCGCGCCGGGGCGCAAAGTCGCAGAGGCCGGAAACAAAGCAGCGCTCAGGTCTGGTTGGGTGGGGCTTCGCACCCTGCCGGTGGTTGTGGCCCTGCCTGAAGTTCGTGTTGCCGCGTGGTCTCCGTCTGGCGACCCGTAAGCCCTTTACTCGAACCGTGAGGATTCCGCCCGGGAAACACCCTTCCCTATGCCGGACGTGGCCGCGGCCCGGTATTGGGAAACCTGCAATCCGATAAGCCCCCCACGAATCCTCTTCATAATTCTCGCGTCCTAATTCATAATTCCCCTGATGGGGAGTGGGTCCACGGACCACGGACTGTGGACCCAAGACTTCCGCATGAAGAAAAAAAAAGCTTCCGCCAAAAAAACCGATAAACAGTTCGTACTCATCACGGGGATGAGCGGCTCCGGCAAGGCTTCGGTGCTGAAAGCCTTTGAGGATCTCGGCTACCACTGCGTCGACAATCTTCCTTTCGACCTGATTCTGAAATTTGCCGAGATGTGCCAGCAACCGGGCAGCCGCATTGACCGCGCCGCAGCGGTGGTTGACATTCGCGGCGGCGAGGCGCTGAGCCAGCTCCCCACGCATTATCGCGACCTCGCGCGCAATAAGCTTATGCACCCGTCGCTGGTCTTTCTGGAAGCTTCGGACAAGGCGCTGATCCGCCGCTTTGAGGAGACACGCCGTCCGCATCCGCTGGGCCGTGACTTGCCCGTGCGCGAGGGCATACGCCTGGAGCGCATGTTGCTGAAGCCCATGCGCCAGCTTGCCAGCGTGGTGATTGACACCACCCGATTGAACGTCCACGAGCTGCGCGACCTGGTGCAAACCCGCTTTGGCGGCATCGCGGCGCGCCGCTCCATGCTGATTTCCATGGTGTCGTTTGGCTTTAAGTTCGGAATCCCGCAGGACGCCGACCTGGTGTTTGACGTGCGCTTTCTGCCCAATCCCAACTACGTTCCCCGATTGAAGAATAAAACCGGGCGCGATGTGGGCGTGCGCCGCTTCATGGACTCCTTCCCGCAAAAGCACGAATTCGTGATCCGCCTGATGAGCCTGCTGCTCTACCTGCTGCCACAGTATGTGCGGGAAGGAAAAAGTTATCTCACCATCGCCATCGGCTGCACGGGCGGCCACCACCGCTCCGTCTGCCTGGCGGAAGAGGCGGCCCACACGCTCTTGCACGAAGGCTATAAGACCAAGGTTTCGCATCGGGACTTGGGGAGATAGGTGACAGGTGACAGGGGCCTAGGTGCTGGGTGTTGGGTGCTGGGGAAAACCAGAACCCAGAACCTGGCACCCAGAACCCAGCACCATGTTTGGAGGCTTCCGTGAACAACGTTCTGGCAGTAGACATTGGCGGCACGCATTTTCGCACAGGGTTGTTTGACGAGCAGGGGCGGCGACTCCTGGTGCTCGAAGGCGACACGGACCGTGCGGCCGGCCGCGAGTGGATGCTTCACCAGATCTCCACGCGCTGCCGCGAATTGATGGCCCAGACCGACGCTCCGGTAAAGGCTTGTGGACTCAGCTTCGGGGGTCCGGTGAACTTCCCGCAGCAGACCGTGACTTCCGTACACTCTTCGGGATGGAGGGGTTTCGAGCTGGGAAAGTGGATGGAGCAAACCCTGGGCGTCCCCTGCCGGCTCGATAACGATGCCAACGCCGGGGCGCTGGGCGAATTCCACTATGGGGCCGGACGTGGCGCCAAGATGATGGTCTACATCACCATCAGCACGGGAATAGGCAGCGGCATCGTGTACGAGGGTAAACTGCTGCGAGGCAAGGATCACATGGCGGGGGAGATCGGCCACATTGCGGTGTCGGACTCCGGCGCCCGCTGCGGTTGCGGCGCCCGAGGGTGCCTGGAATCGTTCTGCTCGGGCGGCGCCATTGAGACTCGGGCACGGGAATGGGCGGAGCGACGCCCGGAGCACGTGGCGCGCATGGTGACGCTTAGCGGCGGCCCGGAAATCACCGCCAAGGGTCTGATGCTGGCGGCGGCAGAAGGCGATCCTCCTGCTAATCACATTCTCCACGAAACCACTCGCTGGCTTGCCCGCGGCCTGCTGATGGTCATCCGCATCCTGAATCCCGACATCATCGTTCTGGGCGGGGGGGTGTCGCAGTCCGGGGTTCAACTGCTCAACATCTTGCACAGTTTTCTCGACGAAATGGCTTCACCCACTGTCACCTACTCGACGGAAATCGTAACCTCGGCGTTGGGAAATTACTCCGCCCTCTATGGGGCCGCGTCCATGGGATTGGAGGTGAGGTAGGGATTCGGGACTCGGGGTTCGGGTTTCGGGGTTTGCGTTTCGGACTGCGGCCGTACAAATCAGCCATGGCCAAGGCTCGAAGCAGATAGGCTCCAGCCTTGTTCCCCGAAGGGGACAATACCATTAGCCGTAGGCCTCATCCGGTCCCGAACATCGGGATGAAACCTCCGAAAGTGAAACCCGGAAAATTACGTCTGGCGGAAGCGGCGCTGCGGCGGTTCCAAAATGGCGCGCGATTACCGATCAGTAAATACATCTCGGGGAAGAAAATTCCTTGCTAAGAAATTGAAATAAAAGGAGATGTGTCAGAGTGGCGCTTGCCTTGGTCCTCCCCTTGCTGCTATTTCCTTGACGAACCGCCCCTTCGGTCGCTAACATTCTGGTTTTTAAAGGGGTTAGGGGGTATTTCCGCCTTGGGGGCGGGAGACGGAATGATTCAAGCTAATCGCCTGCTCGGTTTCATAAGGCCCTATAGCGTCCGCTTGTTTCTGGCGGTCTGCCTGATGGTCGTGGTAGGGGCCTCCGAGGGGGTCACCGCGCTTCTTATCAAGCCGATTATCGATATCGTCCTCGCGCCCAACGCCGAGACCTCAGGGATCGTTCTGTTTCAAATACCCTATTTCCATCACGTGGTCTACCTCCAGGATATCCTTCCCCATCGGATCCACAATGTTTGGACGGTGGTGGCCATCACGATCATCGGCGTGGCGCTGGCCAAAGGCATTGCGGAATTTCTTGCCACCTATTTCATCAACTACATTGGCCACTCGGTGGTGCGCGACCTGCGCAATCTTCTCTATTCCAAGATCATCGCGCAATCCATTTCGTTCTTCCACAGAAACCCCACCGGCCGCCTGATGTCAGCAATCACCAGCGATATTGAACGCATTCAGTTTGCCGTATCGCAGACGGCGGCCGACATGCTGAAGCAATCGTTCACCTTGGTGTTTTTGTTGGGGGCGCTCTTTTATTATGATTGGAGGCTGGCGCTCATCTCCATGGTCTTGATTCCGCTAGTGGTTTTCCCCTCGGCGAAACTGGGACGTTACATTCGCACTTCCAGCCGCAGCAGCCAGGATAAGATGGGGGAGCTGAACAACGTACTTCAGGAGACCTTTTCAGGCATCCGCATCGTTAAGGCCTTCGCCATGGAATCGTTTGAAATAGAGAAGTTTAAGACCACTACGCGCCGTCTGCTGCGGGTCAGCCTGCGTTGGGTGCGGGCGCAAGCCGTATCATCGCCGCTGATGGAAGTTCTGGGCGCTATTACCATCGCCGGCCTCTTGTTTTACGAACGCAAGTTGATCCTGCACCACATGCAAACCACCGGGGGCTTCATCGGCTTCCTTTTCGCGCTGCTGAAATCTTACGAGCCGGTGAAACGGCTGACGGGCGTCAGCAACTCCTACCAGCAGGCACTGGGGGCCTCTGAGCAGGTCTTCCATTACCTGGACTCCGAACCGGATATGGTGGACAAACCCGGCGCCCTCCTTCAGCCTCCCTTCGAGCATGAAATCGCGTTTGAAAACGTTGAGTTCGATTACGAGGATGGGGTTCCCCTGCTGCGCGATATCAACCTGAGCATTCGCAAAGGCGAGGTGGTGGCCCTGGTGGGCTCCAGCGGGGCCGGCAAAACCACCCTGGCCAGCCTGATCCCGCGCTTCTTCGACGTAACCCAGGGACGCATCACCGTGGACGGCCACGACGTTCGCGACGTCAAACTGCAATCGCTCCGCGCCCAAATCGGTATCGTCACCCAGGAGACGATCCTCTTTAACGACACGGTCTACAACAACATCTGTTATGGCAGCCGCTTGCCAACAGAGAGGCAAGTGCGGGAAGCCGCGCGCGTGGCGCTGGCGGAGGATTTCATTCTGGAAATGCCGCAGGGCTACCAGACCATCATCGGCGAGCGCGGCCAGCGGTTGTCGGGCGGCCAGCGCCAACGCATTGCCATCGCCCGGGCATTGCTGAAGAATCCGCCCATCCTGATTCTGGATGAGGCGACTTCAGAACTTGACACGGAATCTGAGATGCTTGTGCAGCACGCCCTGGCCAATCTGATGGCTGGCCGTACCGTGGTGGTCATCGCCCATCGACTCTCCACCGTGCGCCGCGCGGAACGCATCGTGGTAATCGACCGCGGCGCAATTTGTGAAATCGGAACCCATGAGGATTTGGTGAGTCGCGGAGGAATTTACAACCGCCTGCACAATATGCAGTTCGTGGATGCGGAACCGTAAGGCTCGGGACTAGGGACTGGGTGCTAGGGACGAGGTGTGGGGCCGGGCTTTTTGCCCTAGCCCCCAGCCCCTGGTACCCAACACCTGATTTTATAGACTGGAGCCTGGATTCTAGGGACGAGGTGTGGGGCCGGGTTTTTTTGCCCTAGCCCCCAGCCCCTGGTACCCAGCACCTAATTTTATGATTCGCAGCATGACCGGTTATAGCCGCGTGGAAGCCGAAGATGCGGGCTTCTCCCTCACGGTGAGCATTCGCGCCACTAATCATCGCTTTCTCGATCCCCAGTTGCGGCTGCCTTCCAGCCTGGAAGCCCTGGAACCCGTCGTGCGGCGCCTACTGAAAGAGTTCATTTCGCGCGGCCACGTGGAAATCTCTTTAGGGTTTACCGGCGCGGGGGCCACTGAACTTGAGATTGACCGCAAGCTCCTGGCGGCGTACCTGAAAGGGTACCAGATGCTGAAGCAGGAATTCGGCGCGGGGGCGGAGCCCGACCTGCTGGCGCTGCTGCGCGTTCCCGGATTGGTGGCAAACGGCAGCAGTGAAATGTCGCCGGAAGAGTTGGAGCGCATTCGCCAGGTGTCAGAGCGGGCGGTGGCGGAGGCACTGCAGAAGTTGAACGAAATGCGCGCCCGCGAAGGGGAATCGCTGGAACGTGACTTGCAGGCACGGTTCGCGCGCTTGGAAACACTGTGTTCAAGCATCTCCCAACTGGCGGAAAAGGCGCCGCTGTATTACAAACAGCGCTTGGAAGGCCGCATTCGCGATCTTGCCGGCAGTGCGGAAATGGACGGCGCGCGCCTGGCGCAAGAAGTGGCCTACCTCGCCTCGCGCTCCGACATTGCGGAGGAGTTGACGCGCTTCCAGAGTCACCTGGACCAGGTTCGCCATCTCTTGCAGGACAGTTCGGAAGTGGGCAAGAAGCTCGACTTCCTGCTTCAGGAAATGAATCGCGAGGCCAATACCCTGCTCTCCAAAACCACCGACGTCCCGGAAGTGGGACTGGAGATTACCCGGCAGGCCATCGAGATGAAGACGGAAATCGAAAAACTGCGCGAACAAGCGCAAAACATCGAGTGAGGGAATTGCCGATTGCCGATTGCCGATTTTCGATTGGAAGTAGCGGCGAATTTACCTCGCCAATGCCGGCGTAAAGCCGGTTGTACTGTGCGCTGAAAAATGAAAACTTCCTGTCTTTCAATCGTCCATCGGCCATCGAAAATCGGCAATCCTGAGTGCGACCATGTCGAATGCGGCAAGAAATAACAAATCTCCGGTGATACGTGGCAGCATCATCGTGATTTCGGCGCCCTCGGGCTCAGGGAAATCAACCTTGATCAAGCAGCTGATGGCTGCTTCTCCGAACCTGTGTTTCTCGGTTTCTTATACCACGCGCAAGCCGCGGGCGACGGAGAAGCACGGCCGGGACTACTTCTTCGTTTCGCGCAAGGTTTTCGAACGGATGGTTTTCCGTAACGAGTTTGTGGAATGGGCGGACGTTTTCGGGCATCTGTACGGCACGGCGCACAAGCAATTGGCAGACGCTCAGGAAGCGGGCCACGACATCCTGCTGGATATCGATGTACAAGGGCATCAGCAGGTGCGCCAGCGGCTCCCGGAGGCAGTGAGCGTGTTCATTCTGCCCCCGTCGTTTCAGGAGTTGTCGCGACGCCTTCGTGATCGCCACTCCGACGCGCCGGAAGAGATTGAACGAAGGCTGCAAACGGCACGCGAGGAAATTGCCCATTGGCCTGAGTACGAATACCTGGTGGTGAACGATCACCTGAAAGATGCCATCCAGGCGCTGCGGGCAATTGTTCGAGCGGCACGTTTCCGCCGTCCCAGCCAGGCGGGGCGGGTGGAGAAAATCATGGGCAAGTTTGGAGGATAACGTAAATGGAAATACCTCAGAACCTGGATAGCAAATTTCGATTCATACTGGTCGCTGCCAGGCGTGCACGCCAACTGCAGGCAGGAGCCAAACCGCTGCTTCAGACTGCCTCCAAGAGACCGACGCGGATTGCTCAACAGGAAGTTGGCGCGGGACTGGTGCCCATCGAATTCGTGGGACTGGCAACCCTCGAAAAAGGCCCAAAGAAGAAGGCGGCCAAGTAAGGAGTACAGTGACGAGTGACGAGTGACAAGTGACGAGCAAGAAGGACGTGCCAGGCAAGAGTGGGTCCTGGTTGCTTGTCACTTGTCACTCGTCACTCGTCACTTCTTATATGCGAATTGCCTTAGGCGTTTGCGGAGGAATCGCTGCCTACAAGGCAGCGGAATTGGTGCGCCTGCTCCAGGACAAGGGCTTGGACGTGCAGGTGGTAATGACCCGCCGCGCGCGGGAATTCGTCACGCCTCTCACCTTCGCCGCGCTTTCCGGGCACAAGGTCATCACCGAGATGTTCGGCGGGGCCGAGGGATCGAGCAACGTGGAAAGCGCCATCGAGCACATCGCGGTGGCCCAGTCGATTGACGCCTTCGTGATCGCTCCCGCCACGGCCAACGTGCTGGCCAAAATGGCGCACGGCATCGCGGATGACTTCCTCACCACGCTTTGCCTGGCCACCAAAGCGCCGCTGATTGTTGCTCCGGCCATGAACGTCAACATGTGGGAGCACCCGGCCACCCAGCAAAACCTGGAGATTCTCCGCAGCCGGGGCGTGCGCGTGGTGAATCCCGATGAAGGTTACCTTGCCTGCGGCATGACCGGCGCCGGCCGTTTGGCTTCGCCCGTGTGCATCGCGCAAGCCGTGTTTGAAACGCTTGGCCTGCGCGAGGATCTGGCGGGCGAAGTGGTTTTGGTGACGGCAGGCCCCACGGAAGAACCTCTCGACGCGGTTCGCTACATCAGCAATCGTTCGAGCGGGAAAATGGGGTACGCCCTTGCCGAGGCCGCCCGCCGCCGCGGCGCGCGGGTTCTCCTGATTAGTGGACCCACGCGCATGGAACCGCCCGCGGCCCACACCTTCGAGCGGGTTCGCACCGCCGCGGAAATGGAAGCAGTGGTGCTCCGCCACGCCGCTGCTGCCACCGTGATCGTGATGGCCGCCGCCGTCGCCGATTTCCGTCCCCCCACCCCGCATGTAGGAAAAATCAAAAAGCAGCACAGCCCCGCCGTTGTAAAGCTTGAACCCACGGCGGATATCCTCGCCGATATTTCGCGCCGACGCCGGAACGGGCAAATCATTATCGGGTTTGCCGCCGAGACTGAGAATTTGATTGAAAACGCCGCGGCCAAGCTTCGCGCCAAAGGCCTGGACTTTCTTGTGGCGAATGACGTCAGCCAGAACGGCGCGGGCTTCGACGTGGACACCAACATCGTTACCCTGCTCTTCCCCGACGGGCGCAAAATAGAACTGGAAAAAATGAGCAAACTCGACGTCGCCGGCCGCGTGCTAGACGAAGTCGTAGAAATTCGCAAACGCGATACCGGAGGGAGCTAACAGTCAGCGGAAAGCACACCAATGCTGTCATGCCGAGCGCAGCGAAGGATCTCGCTCTGAGTCCTTTCATGGCAATGCGAGGCTCTTCGTCGCCTGTGGCTCCTCAGAATGACAGCGCTTGCGTTTTTTTGTAACCTGTGGAATCTGCCGCGCGTGAGCGCCCGCGACGGCAACCTTCAAATATGGACGATGAGACACGCAAAGAACTAACGGCTTGGCTCGAGTTCTATCAAGAACTCGGCATGGAGGGCTTTTATCGCCGCAAGCCGGGTGAGGTGGAAAGGCCGCCAATTCTTGAGGCGGCGCAGCCAGCGCAGGCCACGGCGGCACCTTCACCGAAACCTGCTCAGTCACCCGTGCCAGCGCGAGGGGCAACCCCTCCCGCACTTTCCAAGCCCGTTGCGCCACGAATTCCCTCGCCCACAGTCATTCGCCCTCCTTCTCCGGCTTTCAATCTATTCGAAGCAGCGCCTGCGCCGCGTTCCGGACCGGAGACGCTGGTGCAAATTCGTCAGGATCTGGGCGATTGCCGCCGCTGCAAGCTGGCGCCCACGCGCAAGACCATTGTGTTTGGCGACGGGAATCCTCACGCTGAGTTGGTGTTCATTGGTGAGGGGCCAGGCGCCGACGAAGACGAACAAGGCATCCCCTTTGTGGGCCGGGCCGGCAAACTCCTGAACCGCATGATGCAAACCGTGGGCCTGAAGCGCGAAGACGTTTACATCTGCAACGTGGTCAAATGCCGTCCGCCGATGAACCGCACGCCGGAAAAGGATGAAGTTGATTCGTGCTCGCCCTTCCTCTATCGCCAGATTGAAGCCATCAAACCCCGCCTGATCTGCTGCCTGGGAGCCCCTGCCGTCCGCACCGTGCTAGGCATCAAGGAAGGCATCACCAAAATTCGCGGCCAATTCTACAATTTTGGCTCCACCAAAGCCCTCGCCACCGTCCACCCCGCCTACGTCCTGCGCAATCCCCGCGAAGAAAAAATCCTGCGCGAGGACTTTGAGAAGATCCGTGACTTCCTGAAGGGTGCGTAGTAGGCACGGAGGGAACGATGAAGAAACTCCCGATATCAATACTCCTCCCCTTCACGATTCTCTTGTTGAGTCATCTGGCGGCAGGCCAGGCCCGCTCGCACAGCCTGGATGCTAAACTGATCGAAGCCGCAAGGACAGGTAATACAGCAGCGGTTCAGCACCTGCTGCAAAAGGGCACCAACATCGAGGCAAAGGACGATAGCGGCTGTACCGCATTGTTCTGGGGGATTGTTACTGGCAATATCGAGGTAGTGAGGGTATTGCTGGATAAGGGCGCCAAAATCGACGTCGCGCGCAACAATGCCGGGACGGCATTGACATGGGCGGCGAATGCGGGAGAGACGGAGATTGTCACGCTGCTGCTGACCACGGCGGCCCGGAGTGAATCTCCCGGCGCTGCGAGCCCAGCGGCACTTTGTCTCGCGGCCTACCAAGGCAATACGGACGAAATGAATCGTCTGCTGAAAAAGGGGGCAAACATTAATGCCCCTGAAATTACCGGGACCGCCCCACTGCTTTGGGCGGTTCGCGGGGGTAACGCTGGGGCTGTCAAGCTACTGCTGGATCAAGGCGCCGACATCGAGCCAAAGGACAAAGCCGGTCTTGATAACACGCCGCTACTCCAGGCGTCTCAGAACGGCCAGGTGGAACTTGTGAAGCTCCTGCTGGACCGGGGCGCCAACACTGAGGCCAGGGATAATCGATACCGCAACACGGCGCTTATTGGAGCGGCAATGTTTGGGAAGACCGATGTCGTGCAATTACTGCTCGACCGGGGCGCCAAGATCAATGCTACTGGTAATTTTGGCGGAACGGCAACGCGTTGGGCGGCGGCCGCGGGGTACCCGGAGATGGTGAATCTCCTGCTGGCTAAAGGAGCAGACATAGAGGATCGAGATAATGAAGGCGATACGGTGCTGCTGGAGGCGGTTCTGACCGGCAGAAGCCAGGTGGTCAAGGTGCTGCTGGACAAGGGCGCCAACATCGAAGCCAAAGACAAAGCCGGCTACACCCCGCTGTGCCTGGCGGCCCTTCGGGGTGACACTGAGGCGATAAGGCTGCTGCTAGCCAAAGGCGCAATGGTGGAGGCGAGGAGCGATGCCGCAGGCACCACTCCGCTGCTCTGGGCGGTGCGAAATGGCAAAACCGAGGCGATCCGGCTCCTGCTGGAGAACGGCGCCGATATTGAAGCGAGGGACAGGGGTGGGAATACGGCGCTGATTTGGGCGGGCCGCCATGGCTATGTCGATACCGTGAAGCTGCTGCTCGATAAAGGGGCCAATATCAAAGCCAGGGACAACTCCGGAAACACCGCGTTGACTTGGGAGGCGGTCCAGGCGAACACCGAGATGGCGAAGCTGTTGCAGCAGAGAGGCGCCACCGTTGGGGCCACAGACAGATTCGGCAGAACAGCTCTGATTCAGGCGGCAGGTAAAGGGGATATTGAGTTTGTAAGGCAGCTACTCGATGCGGGAGCCATGATCGAGGGCACGGACAATCGCGGCTTATCGGCATTGAGAGCAGCTGCCGCTGGGGGCTATGTCGAAATTGTGAATTTACTGTTGGATAAGGGAGCCAATATTGAAGCTGCATACAGGTCCGGCAAGACGCCTTTGCTGGAAGCGGAAGTTGCCGGCCAAACTGAGATAGCGAAGCTGCTGCTGAAGAGAGGCGCTAAAGTCGATGCCAAGGACAGCTTGGGCAGCACGGCGCTGCTTTGGTCGGCTGCCCAGGGCCATGCCGAGATGGTGAAATTGCTGCTCGATAACGGTGCGGAAATCGAAGTTCGAGACATTTACGGCCACACTCCGCTGCACTGGGCAGCCTCCTCGGGTCCGGTCAAGGTCGTGGAACTGCTGCTCGCAAAGGGGGCGAACATTGAGGCCAGGGTCGCCCCCATGCAATTCACTCGGGGATATGTGGGCGTTATGACGTCGCCCTATGGACGTAATCCCGAGAGTGGCAAGGAACTCATCGAGTACCAGAGCGGTTCGACTCCCCTGATGGTGGCAGCTGGTGCGGGCAATCTAGAGGTCGTCAAGCTTATCTTGCACAAGGGAGCCAAGGTCCAAGCCGAAGACGACTACGGCAATACGGCGTTGCATCGGGCAAGCAATTCCGAAATTACAAAACTGCTGTTGAAGAAAGGCGCCGACGTCGAAGCTACTGACAAATCGGGCAAGACCCCACTGATGCATGCTGCATATCAGGGCGAAACCGACGTGGTGAAAGTTCTCCTGGCTAAGGGCGCCAACATCAAGGCCCAGGATGGAAATGCCGACACGGCGCTGCACCTCGCCGCCTTGCGGAACCAACCTGAAGTGGCAAAACTGCTGGTGGAGAAGGGGGCCGATATTGAGGCGCGAGACAGCCGGCGTGCTACGCCGCTGATTACGGGAGCCTCCGCGGGCGGGGCGGAGGTGGTGAAGATGTTGTTGGAAAACGCCGCCAACACTGAGGCCCAGGATTATCGCGGCGATACGGCGCTACTCAGCGCGGTGGATATGGGCGCCTGGGTTTCAGAACCTCAGAAGGCGATTGATATTTTGAAAGTGCTGCTGGAGAAAGGCGCCAATATCGAGGCCCACGACAGGAATGGCAGCACGGCGCTGCACTTCGCTGTGTACTGGGGGAAGGTTGAGGAGGTAAAGCTGCTGATGGAAAGCGGTGCAGACATCGAGGCGAACAGCCTAAGCGGTACGCCCCTTTGCATTTCAGCGCATTTTCAGAACATCGAGATGGTGAAAGTCTTGCTGGAGA
>PLWR01000689.1 GCA_003165615.1 Acidobacteriota bacterium
TAAATACAACAAGGAGCAGGGCACAGTGATCGTGGACTGCGCCGTGAGCGCCCCGGAGCGCATTCGCATCAGTGTTGCGGATACCGGCGCCGGTTTGCCTCCGGAAAAGCTGGCGCAGCTATTCCAGCCGTTCAACCGGCTCGGCCAGGAATCCGGCGGCGAGGCCGGCACGGGCATCGGCCTGGTGGTGACAAAACGGCTGGTCGAATTGATGGAGGGCCTGCTCGGCGTGGAAAGCACTGTCGGGGTGGGAAGCGTTTTCTGGTGCGAACTGCTCCCGGCTGCGGCGCCCCAACTCAATATCCAAAGGGGCGAAGCCGAGGCCGCTGCCCGGCCGCAGTTGGCGGACGTGGCGCGCAGGCGCACCCTCCTCTATGTGGAAGACAACCCGGCGAACATGAAGCTGGTCGAGCAACTCATCGCGCGTTGCCCGAACATGCGGCTGGTGACCGCGGTGAACGGAACTCTCGGCATCGAAATCGCCCGCGCCACTCGCGCTCAGGTCATCCTGATGGACATCAACCTGCCTGGCATCAGCGGTATCGAAGCCTTGANNGCCAATGCCATGCCGCGCGACATCGCGACAGGTCTGGAGCTGGGATTCTTCCGTTATCTTACCAAACCCATTAAAGTCAAAGAGTTCATGGACACGCTGAATGAGGCGCTGGAATTTGCGGAGAAAACGGCATTGCGGGGCAACTGAAAGAAGGCGAATATCAAGGTCACAATATGATTGACAATGGATAAGAACAGCCTCGCTTTCTGGATGACTCTGGCCGGAACGGTTTGCTGGGGGGTTTGTTTTTGGTGGATGCGCCGGCTTTCCATCAAACAGAATTTCCTGTTGGACCAGCTTCGCGAACAGGGCAGGCGCATCGAAAAGTTGTCGCGGTTGGAGCATGATCTCATCAAGGAAGTGCAACCCCAGGTCAGCCAGATCAAGGTGGGAATGGAAGAGATGATGGCCGTGGTCAAGGAGAATTCCGGACCTCCTTCTCCTGCTCCATCCCGAAAGAAGCGGTTTTGGTTCGCGCGTCGGTCCGCAGACTGATTGGAGACAGTGCGGGCGCAAGAATTCTTCATTCACCAGGTAGGGACGCCTCGCCGAGGCGTCCGGGCGTCCCGGCGGGACGCCCCTACCTCCGAAGAATTCTGCCGTGCGCCCGACCGTGCGATTCACGGCGATTTTTCTTGCTCGGTTTGGATGATGGCCTATGTTGTGGCCGCTCAAGGCGCTAAGTTTGCTTGGTCAGTGATTGCCATTTGGAAGGTCAGTCCCTCCCTCTTAATTTCTGCACTCAGAAGCGCGCGCCACCATATTTGGCTCAATTCAAACAACAAGTCGGTCAAGAAAGCATGAAGGTTTACTCATTGAGAATAACGCCGTTCGTCGCGGTCGCATTCCTGCTCGCTGCAGTGGTTGCCGGCCAAGCCCAAACCAATACCACCCGAACCAATGTCACCACCACAACGACGACCAATGGCAACACCATCACTATAACCACCACCGCCATCACCACCATCAGCAAAACCAATGCCGCCGTCGCCACAACCAATGCCACGTCTTGGAAGGGCAGCATCTCCTTCGGCTTGACCATCGCGCGAGGCAATACCGATACCGCTCAGGCCTCGGTCACCGCCGCGACCGAGAAGAAATGGCTCCAAAATGATCTGGCGCTTGGGGCCGACGGGCTTTACGGAGAAACCAAGGCTCCCAATGCGCCCAAAAACACGGAGAATGCGGAAACCCTCCACGGCTTCTCCCAGTATAATCGCTTCCTCGGGGACCGCTTTTATGGTTACGCGCGGATTGATGGATTCCATGACGGTGTCGCAGACATCAAGTACCGCCTGTCGCTCTCGCCCGGCCTGGGCTACTTCTTTGTCACAAACAAAACCGCTGACTTGAGCGGCGAGATCGGCCCCGGTTACGTCAAGGAGCAATTGGGTGGCAATTCCGAGAGTTTCGCCACGCTGCGCTTGGAGGAAAAACTCCACTACAGAATCAGCCCGCACGCCAAAGCGTGGGAGAGCGTCAGGCTTCTGCCTCAAATCAACCGTTTTGATAATTATGTCGCGATGGCTGAAGTGGGCATCGAAGCGGGCCTGACCGCGGGAAACAGGTTGAGTTTGCGTTCGATGTTGCAAGACAGTTACAACAACATTCCGGCCGCCGCCAAACTCAAGAACGATCTCCAGCTCATCGCTTCGCTTGTTTACAAGTTTTAAAGCGTGAAATATCCGGGTTGGGGGCCGTCAAGAAATAACCTGCGCAAGATGACGCGGGGATTTTGGCGGCTGGCAAGGCNNAAAGACCAAGTCAGGTTGCAAAGGTCATTTCTTGACGGCCCCTTAGACGGCGGGGGTCGAAGCCGGGCGAGACGGCCTGCCGTTGACCAGTCCCGATTCCAATCGCTCCCGATGAGGCGGGACCGTGCCGGTGCTTTCCGCGGGCGCGGTTCGCGCGGCTGCTTTCCGACAACTCGCCGCATCCCATACTTGAAGCAGGATTGCGGGAGGAGTGCAAAATATGATTTTCAAGTCCAGGAAGAGCGATTTCTTTTCAACATAGGCCAGATCCAGTTCCATCATTCTCTCGAACGTGGTTCTGTTCTTGCCGTTGACCT
>PLWR01000530.1 GCA_003165615.1 Acidobacteriota bacterium
AGAAGTTCAACGGCTTCCGCGCCGTCTACGAAGAGGGCAAAGATGAAAAGGCGGAGATGGAAGAAGACGAGGAACTGAAGCACCGCCTGCCGCAAGTAGCGGAGGGCGAGCCCTTGAAGCTGCACAAGCTTCTGCCGGAACAGCACTTCACCGAGCCGCCGCCGCGCTTCAACGANNACGCTGGTGAAGATGCTGGAGGAAAAGGGCATCGGACGGCCCTCGACTTACGCCAGCATCCTTTCCGTCATCCAGAACCGTGAGTACGTGGAAAAGAACCAGGGACGCTTCTATCCCACCGAGCTTGGCATGGTGGTCAACGACATGCTGGTGAAAAATTTCAGCGATATTTTCGACGTCGCTTACACGGCGCGCATGGAAGAGGAATTGGACGACGTCGAGGACGGGAAGCTTTCCTGGACCGACGCACTGGATGAATTCTATACGAAGTTCAAGAAGGACCTGCGCCTTGCCGAACGCGATATGGTGGACATCAAGGGCGAAGGCATTCCCACCGACGTCAAATGTGAGAAATGCGGGAAGCCCATGGTGATCCGCCTGGGCCGCAATGGGCAATTTATGGCCTGCACCGGTTACCCGGGATGCGATGGCACCAGCGACCTGCCGCCGGACCTTGCCGCCAAGTATGCCAGCGCCGGGCCGCCCGCGCCGGAAGTGGCCGCGGAGAACTGCGAGAAGTGCGGCAAACCCATGATCGTGAAGCGCGGGCGCTTTGGCTACTTCCTGGCCTGCACCGGCTATCCCGAATGCCGTAGTACTAAAAAGATTGTTATGAAGGAAGGTAATGCCACGGCGGTGGGAGACCAGCCGCTGGAAGAGAAATGCCCCGAGTGCGGCAACCACCTGGTGATCAAGCACGGCCGCTTCGGGCAATTCACCGCGTGCAGCAATTATCCCAAGTGCAAATACGTGAAGCGCGAAACGCTGGGAATTCCCTGCCCGGAAAAAGGCTGCACGGGTGAGATCGTGGTGCGCCGCACTCGTTTCAAGAAGACGTTCTACGGTTGCAGCCGCTACCCCGAGTGCAAATTCACGTCCTGGGACAAGCCCGTCGCCGAGCCCTGCCCCAATTGTGGCTCACCCATCCTGGTGGATAAGTTCGACAAGAAGAGTGGAGAAACCACTCGCCACTGCCCCAACGCAACCTGCAAGTATGAGCGCGTGATGGGGTGAGCCTGTTTGGGATTTTAGATTTTGGATTACGGAACAGCGAAGTGGCAGCGCGGACCTGTTTTGAAGGTCCGCGGTTTGTTCTACTCCCCTTTCACAATTGGATAACCCTTCGCGGTCCAGTCGTCGCCCATGCGATTGGGGATGTCGAGCACTTTGAAGTTGGTGAATCCCATTTCCTTCAGGGCTTGATAGGCGGGGCGGATGTTGGGGCAATCGTCCCAGGGGCAGCATCCGCAATAGATGACGATCATCTGATTGCGGGCAAGTTTGGTAACGAGTTTCTTCAACCCCTCAAGGCCCTCGGCATTGGAAGCGGCGCCCACGTATTGCGATCCGGGAATGTGTCCCATCTGGTACATCCTGTGGAAGCCGCCCTGAATCAGAACAATCTTCCCAGCTTTGACCGCGGGTAGCTGGCTATTCAATTGTGCTGCCGTTACGAGGTCAGAAGAGCTGATAGGGCGCGTGTTGTCCGCGGCCCCCACGTTTATGCTGGCGAGCATGGTCAAGATCAAAGCGCTTATCAGTGCGCGTATCATGGACATGGTCATCTCCTTCCGATGGATTATTCCTCAAGGTTTCTTCTTGTTCAAGGTGCGGGCCAGCCAGAGCGCTCCTTCCACGGGCGGTCGTGCGAGCATTTCCACACGCGCCTGGGGGGCGAAGCGGCGAAGGTGACGGGCGAAGGCGCGGCGGATCAAGATGCTGGACTGAAACACTCCGCCGGTGGTGATCACAGATGTGGTACGCCGCGTCCAGCCTGCCCGCTTCAGCAGCGCTACAGCAAGGCCAGCAAGATCACGAGCCGCGTCGTCGCACAGATGGGACGAAACCAGATCGCCTTCGCGGGCCGACTCGATCACCAACGGAAAGAGCGCGGCCACCTGCTGGGGTTCGAGGTGTTGGGAAACGACTTGAGTGATATCCCCAAGGCGCAGATGCTGGCAGATTCGCTCCATCAGCAGGGTGTGCGGGCCGCGCCCGTCGAATGCTTCCAGCGCCGCGGCCACGGCCTTACGGCCCAGGTCGTAGCCGGAGCCACGATCGTCAAAGGGAATTCCCCAGCCGCCGGCGCGCAGCACCTCACCCTGATCATCGCGTGCATAGGCGATGGAACCTGTGCCGGCAATCACGATGATGCCCGAAGCGTGACGCATCGCCGCGGCGAGCGCGATGGCAGCGTCAGAAGTCAGCAGATAGTGGCGTGCGGGAATATGGCGGCGCATCCAGGCGAGCAGCGGGCGGTACATGGCCTGCCGGTCGGTTCCGGCGATGCCCGCGCAGACGGCATGCGCCACCGGCGGGCGAGACGTGCGCACGGCGGCCGGCGGGAATCCAGCATCCCGCAAACAAGCGCGGAAGGCTTTCAGGATTTCGCCTTCCGCAGCGCGAAGCCCCACTTTGAGAGGGTTGGAGGGTCCGGACTCGGCGCGACCCAGAAGATTGCCATCACGGTCCGCCAGCCACGCCGCCGTTCGCGTGCCGCCGCCGTCGATTCCAAGGAAGCAACCCATGGAGCATTCAGCCATCAGCGCTCAGCTTTCAGCCCAATCCTTTGCCGACGGCTGAGAGGAGTAGCGCGACCTCTTCTCCATGTCCGGGGTTCGTCCCCTATGGGCAAGGAAGAGCCGCGGACCTGGAGAACAGGTCCGCGCTATTCCTGCACAGAGATGACGTGCAGAACTTCATCCATACTGGTCCAACCGCTTTCGAGCAACCAAACGGCGTAGTCGTTCAGCGTCTTCATTCCATTCTTGATGGCCAGCGCGGAGATCGCTTCGGAGGTGCCACCGCCAGCCACCAAGCGGCGCAAGTCAGCGTTCATGCGCAGGACTTCGTACACCCCCACACGCCCGCGATAACCCGTTCCCGAGCATTTTTCGCAGCCGCGGTGGCGGTAGAAGGTGACCTGCCTGCCCGGGTCGAGGCCCAGGTATTTGAGCGAGATTTCATCCGGCGTGTAGCTTTCCTTGCAGGCCTGGCAGAGGCGGCGCGTAAGGCGCTGGGAGATGATGCCGATGGTGGAGCTCGACATCAGGAAGGGCTCAACGCCTATTTCCCCCAGGCGGGTGAAGGCGCCGGCAGCACTGTTAGCGTGGAAGGCGGTGAGCACCAGGCGGCCGGTCAGAGCCGCCTCAACGGCGAGGTGGGTGGTTTCCTTGTCGCGGATCTCACCCACCAAAATGATGTCGGGGTCCTGGCGCAGGAAGGCGCGCAGAATGCGGGCGAAGTCCAGGCCGATTTCCTTGTGCGCCAGCACCTGGTTCGCGCGCGGCAGGTCGTGCTCGATGGGGTCTTCCGCCGTGGAGATATTCACCTCGGGATCGTTGAGCGCGGCCAGCACGCTGTAAAGCAACGTGGTCTTTCCCGCGCCCGCGGGCCCGGTCACGTAGATGATTCCGCAAGGTTGCGCGATCATCTCGCGCACCAACTCCAGCACCTCCTGATGAAGGATGAGCTTGTCGAGACTCAGCAGGGCGCTGGATTTGTCGAAGATGCGCAGGCAAATCTTTTCGCCCCACTTGGAAGGAAGGGTGGAGACGCGAAAGTCAATGGCGCGCTCCTCCAGCCGCACACGAATGCGTCCGTCCTGGGGCAGCCGCTTTTCCGCGATATCGAGTTTGGCGAGAATCTTAAGGCGCGAGATCAATCCCATCTGAATCTTCTTGGGCAGCACCTCCACCACTTGCAGCGCTCCTTCAATGCGGAAGCGCACCGCGAGGTCTTTTCCCTGCGGCTCAACGTGAATATCGCTGGCGCCCTTCTGGATGGCGAGCGCCAGCAGGTTATTGGCCATGCGGATGACGGGGGCGTCCTCGGCGGAGCGGGAGAGGTCCGATACGTTGTCGGAAGACTGCGGGTCTTCATCCACTTCCAGGATTTTCAGCGCCTCAGCTTGCAGCGATTCGAGGATCCCCTCCGCCGAGTCCGAGGGGGCAGCCGGCGATTCACCTTCCACGATATTCGCACCCGCCGCACTCTTGGCTGCCGTCGCGGCTTGATCGCTGGCCGGCTTTTCTTCTTCCTTGCGCAGAAGGTCAGCGTAGGTGGATGTAATGAAGCGCTTGAAATCGTCTTCGGACGTCACCACGGGTTCGATGATCACGCCCTTAATCACGCGGCGCACGTCATCCAGCGCGACGATGTTGTTGGGGTTCACCATCGCCAGCGTCAGGTGGTTGTTGGCAAAGGCCACGGGAATGACCCGATGCACCTGCATCATCTGCTTCGGCAGGAGTCGTATCACCCGAGGGTCGAATTGCAGTTTGGCGAGGTTGATGTACTCGATTCCGGTCTGCTGATTGGCTTCGTCCAGGCGTTCGGCGAGCACGCGGCTCATGGCCAGGCCGACTTTGGAACTGGTCAACAGCACTTCGTCGAAAGCCGACTGCTCCAGGACCGAGCAGGAAGTTGGCTCCACCGCCACCACGCTCGCGGCGCGCGGTTTCCCCGTGAGCAGCGCCATTTCACCAAAGCACGCGCCGGCTTTCAGCTCGCTTAACAGGAAGTCGATTCCGGTATGGGGATCCCTCTTGCGGACTTCCACTTTGCCCGAGGTGATGAAGAACATCGCATCGCCCGGGCCGCCTTCTTTCACAATGGTTTGCTGCGGGGCATACTCGCGAGAACGTAAATGGCTTTCAATGAGCACGCACTCTTCGTAGGGAAGACCGCTGAACAGGCGGATCTTCTGCAAGTAGTGGGTTCTGTCCAGCGCCTGCGCCTGCTCTTCCGCGACGCGAGCCGCAGTGGCGGCGGCCGTTTCTGCGGCGGGGGTGCCCGCGGGAGCCACCGCCGCCCCGTGCCCGGGAGCGGCCCTGCGGGCGCCCGGGCGCACACTGTCAATCGCCACCGGCCTTTGGCATTGCTGGCATTTCATACTGTATGCCGGGTCGGCTAGCCGCGCATTTTCGAGCTTTACGGGTGAACCGCAACGTTTGCAGAAGACGACCATACCGCACTCTCCTGGTGACAGTCAGCCCTTGATGGTTCCTCCTTCTCTAGGCAAAGAGGAAACTCTTTCCTTTGACGTCAACGAGCAACCTATACCCAAGCTTTGGCTTTCAGCCATTATACGCGTCCCGGTAAGCGTGTCCAATCCTTGTTGGGGCAGCAGTGTAGGGTGGCGGAGGTCTTCCCCTCCCAGAATGGAGAAGCAGAGGACCATTCGAGCGCCTTGAACCACAACCCATGAGGATGACAACTGCGGAGCTGCGGACGGGTGAGCGACATAGAAGTTG
>PLWR01000037.1 GCA_003165615.1 Acidobacteriota bacterium
TATCGCCGTGAAAGTGCCGAAAGATACTGTAGACAGTTATAGCCTACGATAGACAAACCTATCAGAATCATCAGGTTTCATGCTGGTTTGGTGACTGCCTGAATGACAGCTATAGACAGCCCTAGACTCGTTTCTCTCATCGTTCGTCACCCATTCGTCACCGCTTTTTTATGGCGGCCCTAGGCGTAAGGGACGCTTCTCTGACTCCCCATCTCCTTGGCGAAAGCAAAGCCCTTACGCGGAAACCCTTATCTGAAGATGTTCAATTAGTCTGTGTGAGCACCTTCTGGCCACCCTAGTTAGGTTTGTCGCTTGAAAGAACCGCAAGGCTTGAAAGAACCGCAAGCCCATAATCCGTGCAAGCGGGTATCAGAACTTTCATAAGTGCGAGTTCTGGTTCGCTGATTTCGCGGTCGTAGCCGGGACCGTATGCGGTCTCCATGATGGTTTGCAAGAGTTTCCCGGCGAGGTCTTTGCCAAACTCTAGGGCTGTTCTGTTGTCCATGTGTTCTCCTTGCCTGCGTCACCCGGCCGGCGCGGGGTTAGTGTTACTGGTCTACATCTCCCTGTGCAGGCGTATTGCGCGGGGCTCCGTGGCGGATTCAATCTCCTTACTCTCTTCAGCGGCAGGCAACAGAAGCGCATCCAACCCGGCGACAGCCTGGCGCACCTGGGAAGCCGCTATTCTGGCGTATCGTTTCGTCATGCGGAGGTCGCGGTGTCCTAATTGGCTGGCGATCACATCCAAGTCAGTTCCACTCTGGCGAAGCCATGTTGCAAACGTGTGGCGCAGATCATGCAGGCGAATGTCGGAGATGCTGAGGACTTCACAGACGCGGTGGAAGGCCATCGAGACGGCTTCCGGGGTGACATCGGGGAAGAGCACATCATCCGGGCCGCCCTGGGGGATGGACGCCAGCACTTTTTGAGCGAAGCCGTTAAGGTGGATTTCCTTCGGTTCATCGTTTTTGCTGGTGGGAAGCAGGATGCGCGTGCCGTCGACGTACTTCCACTTGCAGCCGAGCAATTCACTGCGACGCATCCCTGTGGCTGTGAGCAGGGCATAGATAGGCTTCATGGGTTCAGGGGAAGCGGCCAGCACCCGGCGAAATTGATCGGGGCTGAGGTGCTGAGTGCGTTCGTCTTGCACCTTGGGTGAGGTGACACACCAACAGGGATTAGCGGCGCGGTCCAATAGCTCCCACTCTCCGCACGCCAGCCGGAAAAGGTGTTTCAAGGAAACCAGTTCCTTGCGGGTGCTGGACTTGCTTACCTTGCCGAGACGTTCGGTGACGAAATCCGACACCTGGCTGGAGGTCACGTCCACCAGCCGCCCGGTAAAAAACGCTTTAAAATCGTCCACGATGCCCGCTTCCCGTTCGTAGGACTTTGGCGTCAGGCGCGGCTTCTGGTAGCGGAGATACTTGTCTGCCACGTCCGCAAAGGAATCCCGGCACGCCAGCACTTCGCCCGGTTTCAGGCTGGCTTGTTGGCGGACTTCTCGCCGTTCATCGGCGCGGAAGGTTCCGGCCTCATCGTGGTTTTGTGCATCCGGGGCGGGTTTACGCACGCGGCGTCCCTGGGCGTCGACGAAGGACACCCACCACGCTTTGCGATCTTTCCGCCAATACAGCCCGTCACGCTTTCTTAGCTTTGGCATGATTTCCCCCTTTCGCTTTGCTGCCGGGTAGCTGATGACCGGCTTTCTTTCGTTCAGCCCATGACCATCTTTGCCACGTGCACGCGGTAGAGCACCGAATCTGGCTCTTGTTTTTGCTGCGGTCGACAAACCACTTTTGACAGACGGTGCATTTTTTGAGCCTTGCCAGGTCGATGTGACGGTAGAACACTTCCCACAACAGCCACAGAATCCTGTCCGTCACGAGGTCCGGCTTCATCAGCTCTATTAGGGTTCTATCAATTCCGGATGATTGGAAGGCGGAAAGCGGTATCGGTACATGAGTGGCGCAAATCCCGACGTTTCCGCTCGCTCGCTCGAATCCCTCAATTCTCAGAAAGCAGGGATTCATTCCCAAAAACTTGTTGAGCGCATACAGGGGCGATCCTGGGGCCGGAGTGCAGGGCGTAGGGCCAACGATACAAGCCAGTTCCGGTTGTCTCACCCATTCCTGTTGTGCTGGCGGGGTGGTGACCAGCCTTTCGGTTAGCTCGGCCAGCCAATGTGCGGGAGAATCGGGCGCGACATCGTTCAGGACGGACGCCAGGACTTCCAGCTTGTACAGGTCATCGTTCCGGTAGATAAGCAGCCGGGCAGCAGAGGCAAGGCTGGAATCCTCGCCTACAAGTCTTTTCACAATTTTCTTCATTTTCTCATTGGGTTTGGTCCGCTGCATACGCGCCCTTTCCGTGTCCTACAAATCCATTCCCTACAAAGCTAAACACGTTGACTATGACAGACTAAAACGGTACTGTCAAGAAGTACTTTAACCATTACGGAAGGGGACACAATGCAGGAAACCTCAGCAGGGAAAGAACTCTTCTCCATCAAGGACTTGTGCGAAAAAACCGGCAAGTGCTACCGCACGATTCACCGCCAGATCAAGCAAGGAAAAATCGTAACGCTACGCATGGGTGCATCGGTGATGATTCCCCGGCGTGAAGTTGAGCGCATCTTGACGAAAGGGTTCTGATGACACAAGCCGCGCCAGCCGTGCCAACCTGGAACGAGATCGGCGGCCAGCCGGGTACGCCAGCCGGAAGGCGGGAGCCTGTGCCTGAGTGCAGGATTCTCTCTGAAAGAGCGCCCGCAGCGACTCAGACGGCCCAACTCCTCACCAGCCAGCCAGCGGCCCCGCCAGCAGCCACTCAGGGGCAGGGAAAGCGGCCTCCAGCCACTCCGCCTGTTGCCGATGCATTGCCGACGATGACGGGGGCAGAAGCAGCCAGAATCACGGGTGAGTTGCTCACCCAATGCCACGCCTGGATTCGGGGCTACATCATTCTGTCTGACGCGCAAGCCGTAATTCTGGCCGCGTGGGAACTGCATACTTACGTCTTTGATGCGGCTGAGACCACGCCTTACATCCACATCACCGCGCCAGAACGAGCGTGTGGAAAGTCGCGCCTGATGGAAGCATCGGCAGCCATCGCCGCCACGCCTATTCGCTCCGGTGGAATGACAGCCGCCGCATTGGTGCGCACCATTGAAGCCAAGAAACCTACGATTTTCCTGGACGAAATGGATGCACAACTAGGTGGGGATAAGGAGTATGCGGAGACTCTTCGCGGGATTCTCAATGAGGGTTTTCGCAAGGGTGGCGTCTTTTACAAGTGTGTCGGCAAAGACTTTGAACTGAAAAGTTTTAACGTCTATTGCCCCAAGTGTTTCGCTGGAATCGGACAGTTGCCCGACACGGTGTCCAGCCGCTCCATCGTTATCGAGATGCGCCG
>PLWR01000250.1 GCA_003165615.1 Acidobacteriota bacterium
AGCTGACCAGTCCTAATCGCCCGTTCGGCTTGACCATAAATCTGCTCAGTACATCAACAATCATCTTCAGTTTTGCCTTTACTTTGGACGCCACACTATTCAGAAAGCTAGGTACCAGGTGTCAGGTATCAGGTGTCAGGGAAGCAGATTCGATTGCTCCTGGCACCTGAGACCCGGCACCTGACACCTGCTTTCCCAATTTTCCGGCGATCATACCGGAGGGGTCACACCCGTTCCCATCCCGAACACGGAAGTTAAGCCCTCCAGGGCCCATGGTACTGCGCGGGCGACTGCGTGGGAGAGTCGGTCGTCGCCGGGATTAAATCGAAAAACCCCAGCCTTCTGCTGGGGTTTTTCATTTGGTCGCCGCCTTGACAAGGATTCAATCCTTGCTATAGTAAGGATATGGCAAAGGTCACCAGTAAACTGCAATTGACGGTCCCCAAGGCCATCGCCGACCGCTACGGCATTCGGCCTGGGGATAATCTTGACTGGGTCCCTGCAGGCGAGGTGATCCGTGTGGTTCCAACGAAGTCCCGCGTCGCTTCCCCGCACCATCGAAGTGTGGAGGAGCGGCTGATGCTGTTCCACAAGATGCTGGAACGCCAACGGCACCGCGAGCGCAACCCGGAAAAAATCGAAGAACCCCTTGACCGTGCGTGGAAGCCCCACGAGATTGAGCGCGGCTGGCGGCGGGAGGACCTCTACACGCGTGGCCGCACTCGTTGATACCAACGTTCTCGTCTATGTATTCGATCCTGCGGACCGGCGCAAGCAGCGCATTGCCTCCGAACTGCTCGAACGGGGTCTCAAAGAAGATAGGCTCAGAGTCCCGCACCAAGCGGTAGTGGAATTCGTGGCCACTGTCACGCGGCCTCGGGGAAGTGGGCTTCCTTTGCTTTCGAAGGTCGCGGCGTACCGTGAGGCTGAGGAGATACTGGCGCAATTTGTGATTCTATACCCCACGGAGGCCTTGGTCCGCACGGCCTTACGTGGGGCCGCAGCCTACCAACTCTCCTGGTACGATGCGCATCTGTGGGCATATGCGGAGCATTACGGTGCTGCGGAATTGTATTCGGAGGACTTTGAGCATGGCCGTCTGTATGGCACCGTGCGGGCGGTTAACCCGTTCTTGGGTTGAGGCCTCTTACGAAGTTGGACTTATTTGGGCTTAGCGTGAAAGTGTAGGCAGTTAGCAGAAGGGTGTAGGCAGCACAAGGAACAGGCTCGGTCGCAATTGCGACCGGGCCTTTTTGCTTGTTTGTAGCGCCGACCTTGAGGTCGGCATTGTCGTTTCTTTCTCAACCCGCTGACCTCCCGACGATGTCAGGATAGGTTCCGGTCAGCGCCACGAAAACTTCAAGAGGAAGCATGTCGACCTTTGCCGCCAAGCGAGTAAGTCATGAATACACTCAGACGAACGATGCGCCGCCGGAAAAGGTTTTCCCACTGCTCTGCCCGGTGCGGGAAGCGGACTGGGTGCCCGGATGGCAATACCGCCTGATCTACTCAGAATCGGGCCTGGCCGACGATGGGTGCGTGTTCTCCACGCCGAACGACGCCGGCCCGGAGACGGTCTGGATGGTCACCCACTACGATCCCGCCGCTTTCGCGATTGCCTATGCCTGGGTCCAGCCCGGCATGATCGCGACGCAACTCCGCATCTCGCTTGCCCCCGCCGCGGGCGGCAGAACAGCGGCGCGCATCCACTATTTCTACACAGGGCTTTCGCCGGCTGGGAACGCGGTGCTCGATCGTTACACCCCCGAATGGTTCCAGAGCAAGATGCAGAGCTGGGAAACGGCCATAAATTACTTCCTGCGCAACGGCAACTTGATTCCGGCGGCGGCGTGGGAATGATTTGGCTGGCTGTTATTTTGGACCCGGTGCGAGCGTGTAATATTCGTAGGTCACATCCCAATCGAATTCACTGCCGGGTTCGATGGCCATGGTGATGAAGGGTTCCACCGCCAGCACGCTGCGAATCGACCACAGAGCCAGTTCTGATAGCGGGCGGTTTCCTCGAATCACCATGCCGGCGCCTGCATGGCGGTTCTCGATGCGGATCTCATTGTCCCGGGGATTCTCCGTGAAACCTGACAAGCGCGTATACACCACGTCCCGATTCGCGAGCGCCTTCAAGAAGACGAATTGATTGCCGCGAATCTCCCCCAAATCCTTGTTGGGAGGCTGGAGCGACTGAAGCTGAAAAGGAAACGTGACGAGGAAATCCGGACCGGTGGTCTGACGGTCGAGCATCAGAAAATTGTGGCCGTAGACGGTGCCGTAGATGGCGCGGCGGCCGGTGTTTTTCAAATGATGCTCGAGCACCATCTCCGGCTTTCCGGCAACCAGCCGCACGATCTTGCGATAGATGTATCCGTAGCCAGTAGTTGCCTCGGTCAACTCATGGGTAAATTCAACCGAATCGCCATGTGTTTTGACCGTCCATTTACCCGGGTCCACAAGCTCGTACTGCTTAAAGGCGTCGTATTGTTCGCTATCCTTGCGAAGCACACCCACGCCGATCTTGATGAAAGTGCCCCCCACCTTGGCCTCGTCGAATCCCAGGGCGCTCTCGTTGGTCTTGAACTCTTCCACGGGACCCTGGATCTTGCAGCAGGTGGAGGTGACAATATCCGCGCCTTCGAACGCGAAGTCATGGACGCGTGGATCGGATCGGGTGTACCACTGCCCGTAATAATTGTGGCCCTTATATTCGAGCGAGGAAACGTTCCCCGCCCAGTCGAAGCGAGTGCCACGATAAAATCCTTGGCGGGCATCGGGCAGGTAAAGCTTCGCCCGAAGCTCGCCGCTCGAAATCTCCGCCTGCGGAATTTTGTCTGCCGGCGAATCCCAACTGCTTGCCAAGCCCACCACCACCGGCAAGGCTAGTATTGCGGTCAATCCCATTCCGAAGAGTGTGTTCATCATTCTTGACCTTTCGTCGTTGAGGCTGGAGCAAAGCGCGGGTGAGGGGCGCCCCGAACGCATGGAGACGTAGCGCTGACCTTGAGGTCAGCACTCACACGCCGGCTTCACGGCCGGTGTTAGACCCACTTGCCGACCTCAAGGTCGGCGCTACATCCGTAATACTCCGTCTAAGCTAGTTTTCGCATGATGCGCGGCGTCAGCCACCACACCAGCCGGCCGGGTGATTTCGGGGGAAAAACACTAAAGGTGATCAGGCAGCATCCACCTTTTTTGAAGGGCAGGTTGGCATTGCGCCCGGCGCCGATCAGCCGCGCGGC
>PLWR01000154.1 GCA_003165615.1 Acidobacteriota bacterium
CCAACTTCTATGTCGCTCACCCGTGGCGTTGGTAGTGGTGTCATTTGGAATTGGGTACCTTTTGAACACTGGTCATTCCCGCGAAGGTGGGAATCCACTCCGTCGTCGGCGCATTTCCAATGGCTTGCGGAGTAGATTCCCGCCTTCGCGGGAATGACTGCACCTGGGAGCACCCATGTTTTGCAAATGACACCACTACCGCAGCGTAGTCAATCTCCCATGGGTGGGTGTATTCGGCGAAGCAGGTTGTTTGAAACTGGGTTTTTCTTTGCCCCATAGTGCGGGGGGGGGGGCAATCTCCCCGGGTTGGGGCGGACATGCATTTAGGGGAAATCATGGGGGCGTTTGGACGCCCTTCCGGGGAGATCGCAGCCTTGGGAGTTGATTTTTCTTTGCCAAAACGAAGACTTCATGCTACTCTTTTTGGGTACATATAAGAGATGAGAAGCGAGGAGAGAGGCGGATGCCGTTAGCCCGTGAGCCGAAAGTCAATACGATAGAACGATATCGAGTCCATTCCAAGGATACGGGCTCACCCGAAGTCCAAATTGCGCTGCTCAGCGAGCGAATCAGCTACCTGAACGAGCACTTTCGTGCCCATCGTAAGGACCATGCTTCGCGGCGTGGGTTGCTCAACATGGTGGGTCGGCGCAAGCGGCATTTGGAGTACCTAAAACGGCGTGATCCTGAGGCTTACAAGCAGGTCATTGAAAAGTTGGGCATCCGCAAGTAGCCCTGTGCACACAGAGAGAGTTTCAAGATTTCTGGCAAGAAAAGATGCTTTGTCGAAGCGATCCCCCGGTTTCCCGGCGCGGATCGCTTTTGTATTTGGGGTGCCTTCCAATCGGGCTTGGGGCTCCCCTCCGTTCAACATCCACCTCGATTCGCAGCTCCCTGAATAACCTGCATGCCTGATGGCGGCGGGCGGTCTATCGCCCCGGCCGGTCAACGAGCATGCCAAGACCCGCTATGTGGCCCCTGTGTGGTGCTCGGCGTGGATTGTTGGGAGGATTTTTGATGAAACAAGTTAGTTTGACCCTGGGTGCGAACACCCTTTCAATTGAATGTGGCAGAGTGGCAAAACAAGCCGATGGCTCCGCCCTGGTGCGCTATGGTGACACGGTGGTTCTGGCAACAGCGTGTTCAACCAACCCGCGGGAAGGAATTGATTTCTTTCCCCTCACCGTGGACTATCGCGAATATACCTACGCCGCGGGAAGAATTCCCGGCGGCTTTTTCAAGCGTGAAGGGCGGCCGACGGAGAAAGAGATTCTGACCAGCCGCCTGATTGACCGGCCCGTCCGGCCTCTCTTTGCCGAGGGCTTCCGGGACGAAACCCAAGTTATCGCCATGGTGCTTTCCGCCGATACCGAAAACAACCCCGACGTCATCGGATTGGTGGCCGGCACGGCGGCGCTCTACCTTTCTGACATTCCGTTTCTTGCGCCCGTGGGTGCCGTGCGGGTGGGACTGGTAGACGGGCGCTTGACCACGAACCCCACCTATAGCGAAATCAAGAACAGTGCGCTGAACCTGGTGGTGGCGGGAACGGAAGACGCCATCGTGATGGTGGAGGCGGGGGCGAAGGAAGTTTCCGAAGCGACGATTATTGAAGCGATTCAGTATGCGCACAACGAAATCCGCAGGATCGTGGCGGCGCAAAAGGAACTTTTTGAATTGCTGGGTCTGAAGAAGCGCGCGTTCACTGCGCCGGTACGCGATGAAGCGCTGTACCAGGAGGTTCGCGGCAAAATCGAGGAAGCGCTCCACGAGGCCATGGATACTTCCAAGTACATCAAGCTGGAAAGCCATCGCAAGATTGCCGAGCTGCGAAAAGCGCTGGTGGCCAGCTATCCGGAGGACGATGTGGCCAAGCGCAAGCTGGTGGCTCACTTTGTTGACGAGGTGGAAGAGCGATTGTTCCGTGATGACGTGCTGCAGAAGCGGCAACGGCCTGACAAACGCGCCTTTGATGAGGTGCGTGCCATCAACTGCGAAGTTGGGATGCTGCCACGCACGCATGGCTCAGCGCTGTTTACGCGCGGCGAAACGCAAGCGTTGGTTACCGCCACGCTGGGAACCGGCGAAGATCAGCAGCGTCTTGATGTGCTGGAGGGTGAAGCTTTCAAGCGCTTTATGCTCCATTACAACTTTCCTCCCTTCAGCGTGGGTGAGGTTGGATTCCTGCGAGGTCCCGGCCGGCGCGAAATCGGACACGGAGCTTTGGCCGAGCGCGCTCTGTTCAACATCCTTCCGGAAGAAAAAGACTTCCCTTACACAGTTCGCGTGGTGTCAGACATCCTGGAATCGAATGGTTCATCGTCCATGGCCACGGTATGCGGCGGAACGCTGGCCCTGATGGACGCTGGAGTTCCGTTGAAGGCCCCGGTGGCGGGAATTGCCATGGGCCTGGTGAAGGAAGGTGACAAGTACGCCATCCTAACGGACATCGCAGGTCCCGAGGATCATTACGGTGATATGGACTTCAAGGTTGCGGGAACCAAAGATGGAATCACCGCGCTCCAGATGGATATCAAGATCACGGGCGTTACTCCGGCGATTATGGCGGAGGCCTTGACCCAGGCAAAGGCCGGGCGTTTGCATGTGCTCGGTAAAATGCTGGAGACACTGGCCTCGCCGCGCACCAACATCTCCACCTATGCGCCGCACATCTATGCGATGAAGATCAATCCTTCAAGGATTGGTGAACTGATTGGGCCGGGCGGCAAAGTCATTCGTGGCATCATCGAGCAGACGGGCGTGAAGATTGACGTCGAAGATGATGGCAGTGTGAACGTGGCCGCCACGGACGAGCCTTCGGCCTCCAAGGCATTGAAGATGATTCGCGACCTGCTGGCGGAAGCCGAGATTGGGAAGACTTACCTTGGCAAAGTCGTGCGGCTGGCGGATTTCGGCGCCTTCGTGGAAATTTTTCCCGGGACTGACGGGTTGCTTCATATCAGCGAGGTTGCGGAGCATCGGATTAAAGATATTCGTGACGAACTGAAGATGGGTGATCAACTCCTGGTGAAGGTCATTTCCGTTGAGGGCAACAAGGTGCGTTTGAGCCGGAAAGCCGTTTTGCGCGACCAGCGTGCCAAAACCGGCGCGGCCGCCGAGCCGGGGGCGCCCACGGACTTGTCACAACATCCGGACGATAAGGAAAAGCACTAGGGTGGGTCAGTAGCAAAGAGGCCGATCCCTTTTCGATTAGCGCCGGTTCCGCGATGCGGGGCCGGCGCTTTTTTCATGGGCGGAAAGCTCGGCCCTGATCTCAAATGGGAAAACCCTTTGCGACCCAGAGGGGCCTTCTGGTAGAATCCGCCCCCAGATGGCGTAGGGGCTCTGCATTAGAAGTCAGATCGAGCCCGCAATCGCCAAATTGCCCTCACGGGGCGTGGTCCTTCACCTTGGCCGGCAGAAAATGCCTTGATCGTCAGGAGGAATATCCATGGGGTACCTCGATAAACTCGACCTCGACAAGAAGTTGGAATCAAAGGAAGAATATGAAGAACTGCTGGAGGAGTATCAATTCAGACTGCTAAAGTTGCAGCGCAAGTGTGTGGAAAAGGGACTTGCGGTCGCCGTGGCCTATGAAGGTTGCGACGCGGCGGGCAAGGGAGGGAACATCAAGCGCATCACCGAATCCCTTGACCCTCGCGGATACGAAGTGCATCCCATCAGCGCGCCGAGCCCGGCGGAGAAATCCGTCCATTGGCTGCGGCGCTTCTGGTTGCGGCTGCCACCGCGCGGGCGCATCGGCATCTTTGACCGCACCTGGTACGGGCGCGTGCTGGTGGAGCGCGTCGAGAAATTCGCCAAAAAGGAAGAATGGCAGCGCGCCTACCGCGAGATCAACGAATTTGAGAGAACGCTGACGGACGATGGGTTGGTGTTGGTCAAGTTCTGGATTCACATTTCCAAGAAGGAACAGCTCGACCGATTCAAGAAGCGGGAGAAAGATCCCTGGAAGAACTGGAAGCTGACGGAAGAGGATTGGCGCAATCGCGAAAAGTGGGATGCCTATATCGAAGCCCTGGAGGAGATGTTCGCGAAGACGGACACGGACTACGCTCCCTGGACCATCGTCGAGGGGAACTGGAAATGGTGGGCGCGCATCAAAGCCCTGAAGACGGTGGTCAATCGCATTGAAGCGCACCTCTGATGCCAGTGAAAGGCGTCGATTTCTTCGCCAAGTGAATTTTCCCGGTGTCGCACTCCCGGTGTCGCACTTGACACGGCTTCGCTCCCTCTCGTAGCATTCGAACGGGTTGCCACTTCACTGTGGGGCGCGTAGTCTCCGGCCATCATTGATGGGCTGCGAATTTCGAGAGGGACGCAAGAGCCGGGGACTGAGTTGAGTGGCAACGGCGAGGTGGACTTGTGAGAATCGCAGTGCGTTTCAAAGATGAAGTGGCACTCTTGAGTCTAAGCGGAAAATTCCTGGCCGGCAGTGACGGACCCTATCTGCGGCAGAAGGTCAAAGATTTGATGGAGGCCGGAACGCAGAAGCTTATTGTGGACTTCGCAGATGTGCCTTACATCGACTCGACGGGTCTGGGATTCCTGGCGGGAGCCCGAGTGACCGCCCAGAACTCCGGCGCGCGGATCGTCCTGGCCAATTTGAATCCCCACGTCCGCAGGATCTTGGATGATGTGAACCTGACGCAGTTCTTTGTGGTGGCGGCGAGTGAGGCAGCGGCTCTGGCTTTGCTGAGTCGGCCCGACCCGGCGGCGGGAGCGACTCCTGAAACTGGCAAGGGCGAAGGGAAAGGGAAGAAGCGCCCCGGTCCTGCGGCGGGGGTATAAGCGGGGCTTCTTCCGTCTGCCGCCCGCTCCCCTCACGGGTGGGAGTCTTACTACTCGCTTTTACCTGCGAGCAGATGCCGGCGCGCCATGTGGTTCCGGTTCTGCCCTGTCCACGGGGACATGCTTTTTTGGTTTTTTCCCAACCGGCGGGGAATCCAACGAGAGATTGACAGTAAGAGGGGGTTGGGTTATTTTCAATCTTAAGTCCGTACGGTTGGTTCGGAGGACGCCTTTGGGTGCCTCCCCATGCTGGGCGACACTTACAGCATCTGCCGCAGCGAGGTTGACGGCTGTGGCACTTTCAATTTTCACTGTTTTCAAATCGTGAGCTCATGAACATCCTGGGGCGACGCCGCACTGAACGCATTCTGGCGCCAGTTCGGATTCGGGTGATCGGAAACGATACGTCGGGAGTCTCGTTCGCGGAAGAGACCGTGACCGTCAGCTTTAATCAGCAGGGGGCGCGCATCAGCCTGACCCGCTCTTTGTTGCCTGAGGATATCGTCCTGGTTAAGAATCTTGAGAATGGCGTGGAGGATGAGTTCCGCGTGGTGGGGGCCTTCCAACAGGTTTTTGGCAGCCGGCGCGAATGGGGCGTGGAAGCGATTAACCTGGACAGCGGCATCTGGGGCGTGGAATTTGCTCCCAATGAGGACAGCGCCCAACCCAAAGTGCTCATTGAATGTGCCGCTTGCCAGACGGCCGCGCAGACCACCCTTTCGAGCATCGAGTATGAGGTCCTGTTGGCCACCGGCCTCATCTCCCGCCACTGTGACCGTTGCAACGAAACCACTCGTTGGCGGCCCAGCACCCAGGCAGTGACCGCAGAGATTCTGGTGAGATCGAACAAAGTAGCTTCCAAGGGTACGCAGGAGACCCGCCGGACGCGCCGCTTAAAGCTCACCATGCAACTTCGCGTGCGAAACTCCTGGGGTGTGGTGGATATCGCCCAAACGCGCGATGTTTCCAAGGCGGGCCTCTGTTTTGTCAGCACCCAGCGTTTTTCTCCCGGCGACGAGATCTACATCACCCTGCCCTATGCGCAAAGCCAGACTCCGGTGGAAACCAAGGGGAAAGTTATTTGGACGGGAGAAGGTACTGTCGGCCGGTTTTACGGAGTTGAGTACGTTCGCTGACCCTGCGGGTTGCTGACGGGCAATAATCCATGCCTTTGCTTTTTCCGCGTCGATTCACGATGGCTTCGGGGCGCGCCGTATCCCTCGCTGTCGGCGTGGGATTGGCCTGCATGGCCGCGACGCTGGTGGTATGCGCTCAGAATCCCCTGCCGGAGACGCACAGCCATTACATTCAATCCCTCGAAGATCCCATGCGCGCCAACTGGCAGGATCCCGAGGAAGTGGTCGTCAGACTCGGCCTGAGACCCGGGGACTCAGTGGCGGATCTCGGCGCGGGTTCGGGATACTTCACCCTGCGGTTTGCCAGGGCGGTGGGACCCACCGGCAAAGTCTACGCCATCGATATTCTTCCGGAAATGCTCGATTACATCCGTCGGCGCGCCCAGAATGAGGGCATCAAGAATATTCAACTTGTGCCGGCTCAACCTCACGATCCGCAATTGCCCCCGGCTTCGGTGGATATGATTTTCATTTGCGATACCCTGCACCATATTTCTGAGCGCCCGACGTACTACCCGCTGCTCGCCAAAGCCCTGCGGCCAGGCGGACGGCTGGTGAACATCGATTTCCAAAAAAAGCCACTGCCGTTCGGGCCCCCGCTGGCCATGAAGATCGATAAGCCCGCAATGATCGAGGAAGCGAAATCCGCGGGCTTCCACGTGGTTCAGGTTTTTGATTTTCTGCCCTACCAGTATTTCCTGATTTTCCAGCAATAAGATTCCCGAGTGTTCGCCCTTGCTCGTCAACAATTGATCGAACTGAGCCTGCCGTTGGAATTGAATGCGGAGAACCGTCTGCGCCAGCACCGAAGTTTCATCAGATGATCATCTCCGCAACGGGCACGGTGCTGGGTTCCCCGCCAATAACGACGATGCCGGATTCGGTGACGTGCCATCCGCGCGCGCGGTCGGCATCGAGATCGTAGCCAATCTGGGCGCCTTCCGGCACACGCACGTTTTTGTCCAGGATGGCGCGGCGCACCTTGGCGTGGCGGCCGATGTCGCAGTTGTCCATGATGACGCAGCCTTCCACGAGGGCGCTGGCGTGGACGCGGACGCCGCGGGCGAGAATGGAATTGCGCACGATGCCGCCGGAAAGAATGCATCCGCCGGATACGATGCTATCAATGGCCTCGCCGCGGCGATTTTCTTCGTCGAAGGTGAACTTGGCCGGCGGATCAGGGTAGCTGGTGCTGCGCAGCGGCCACTGGCGATTGTAGAGGTTGAGTTCCGGTTTGACGGAGCGCAGGTCAAGGTTGGCTTCGTAGTAGGCGTCAACGGTGCCCACATCGCGCCAGTAGGGGATGGAGTCTTCCGCCTCGCCGGGGATGCGGTTGGTCTGGAAGTTGTAAGCGTAGATGGGAGCAGTGCCGGCGAGCTTGGGCAGAATGTCTTTGCCAAAATCGTGGTGGCTCGCGGGGTCATTGGCGTCGGCCACGAGTAGATCCACCAGGGTGCGCTTGGAGAAAATGTAGTTGCCCATGGAGGCGTAGACCTGGCTGGGATCGCCAGGCATGGTGGGGGCATTGGCGTTCTTTTCGTGAAAGGCCAGGATGCGTCCGGCCGCATTGGCCTCAATGACGCCAAATTCGGCGGCGTGCTTTTTGGGCATGGGGATGGCGGCAATGGTCACTTCCGCGTGCCTGGCCATGTGGAAGTCGATCATGCTG
>PLWR01000428.1 GCA_003165615.1 Acidobacteriota bacterium
AGCTCGAAGACGAGGGAATCACCATCAGCGCATTGAGCAGCCACGGCAACCCTCTGCACCCCAACAAGAAGCTGGCGCAACTTCATGCCGCTACCAGCAGGAAGACGATCCTTCTGGCGGAAAAACTGGGGATCAAGACCGTCATCGACTTCTCCGGCTGCCCGGGCGATTCGGACAATTCCAAATACCCTAACTGGTCGCCGACGGCTTGGCCTCCCGACTTTCTGGAAATCATAAAATGGCAGTGGGAGAAGAAAGTCATCCCTTACTGGACGAAGCACGCCAAGTTTGCGGAAGACCACGGCGTGCGCGTCGGCATCGAAATGCACCCGGGCTTTGTGGTCTATAACCCCGAAACCATGTTGCGCTTGCGCGAGGCGGCAGGGCCCGCCATCGGCTGCAACTTCGATCCCAGCCATATGTTCTGGCAAGGGATTGATCCCTGCTTGGCCATTCGCAAACTGGGTGACGCGGTGTTCCACGTCCATGCCAAGGACACGCGCCTGTACGATGTTAACCTCAAGGTGAATGGGGTTATTGACTGCAAGCCTTACAGCGACGAGAAGAATCGCTCCTGGCTATTCCGCACCGTCGGTTATGGCCACGATGCGGATTTTTGGTGCGACTTCGTTTCCACGCTGCAAATGGTGGGCTACGACGACGTGCTCTCCATCGAGCACGAGGATAGTCTGATGTCGGTGGATGAAGGACTGAGCAAAGCCGTAGCCTTCCTCAACCAAATTGTGATTAAGGAAAAGCTGAAGGAAATGTGGTGGGCGTGAAAGGCAGTGAACAGTGGACAGTGGACAGTGAACAGTGGACAGTGAACAATGAACAGTGAACAGTGAATGGCGAACAGACATTGGACATTGAATGGGACCGGACAGTCTGCAGTGAACGACGACCAGGAGTGTGCCTGAAGTGGAACGTGAGGAGCAGCGACCGAGAGATTACCATGATCTTCTCATTTGGCAGAAGGGGATGGCTCTCGCGAAGCAGATCTATATGCTGACTCAACCCTTTCCCGACACGGAGAAATTTGGTCTCATGACCCAGATGCGTCGGGCAGCGGTTTCGGTGCCGCCTAATATTGCCGAAGGCCAAGCCCACAACACTACCGGCGAGTTCGTCCAGTTCCTGTCTCACGCTGCAGGCTCGGTATCGGAACTGGACACGCAGCTTAGACTGAGCATAGAACTGGGTTTCTGCTCACGAGAAAAGGCAGAAGAGGCCCACGCCCTCATCCTGGAACTACGGAAGATGATTACGGCCCTGCGCAGGAAGCTTTCGGGCAGATCATGAGACGAGCATGAATTTCGTTTGCTGTTCACTGTCCACTGTTCACTGTCCACTTTTTCAGAAGGAGATGCACAAATGCCAGAAATCAACGTAGCACTGATTGGCCACCAATTCATGGGCAAGGCTCATTCCAACGCCTATCGGCAGGTGCGCAGGTTCTTCCCGGGAAATCTGATTCCGCGCATGAAGGTTTTGTGCGGCAAGGCGTGTACGGAAGAACTGGAAGCAGCCGCGCGGCGGTTCGGATGGGAGGAATCGGATTGCGAGTGGGAAAGGGTGATAGCACGGAAAGACATCGACATGGTCGATATCTCCACCCCCGGCTATCTCCACCATCCCATGGTCATCGCCGCGGCGCAGGCGGGTAAGCACGTCTTTTGCGAGAAACCGCTTGCCAACAGCCTGGCGGAAGCCAAAGACATGCTGAAGGCCGTGGAAAAAGCCGGCGTGATGCACATGGTGAATTTCAATTATCGCCGCTTGCCGGCCGTGGCTTTCGCCAAGCGCCTGATCGACGAGGGCAGGATTGGCCAAGTCTACCATTACCACGGCGCCTATTTGCAGGACTGGATCATGGATCCGGAGTTCCCCCTGGTTTGGCGGCTGGAGAAGAAATATGCCGGCAGTGGCGCCTTGGGCGATATCGCCGCGCACGCCTCGGATCTGGCCGAATTCCTGATCGGCGAAATCCAAACGGTGACGGGCCAGTTGACGACTTTCATCAAGGAGCGGCCTCTGGTGGCCGAGGGCGGCTCCTGGGGAGCCAAAGGCCAAAAAGGCAAAGGCAAGGTGACGGTTGATGACGATGCGAACTTCCTGGCGCGCTTCAAGAACGGCGGCGTGGGGGTTTTCGAGACATCGCGGTTCGCGGGGGGCCGCCGGAATTACAACACTTTTCAGGTTTACGGGAGCAAGGGAAGTTTGGCCTTTAACCTGGAGCGCCTGAACGAACTGGAATTCTTCGACCGCACGGATCCCTCGGAGTTGCAGGCGTACAGGAACATTATTGTGACGCAGGCAGAACACCCTTATGTCGGCAACTGGTGGCCCCCGGGGCACATCATCGGTTACGAGCACACCTTCGTCCACGCCATCGCCGATTTCCTCACTGCCATCGACGAGAACCATTTGCCGGAACCAAACTTCCGCCACGGCGTGCGGAATCAAGAAGTGCTCGACACGGTCGAACGCTCGGCGAAATCAGGAAAATGGGAAAAGGTGTAGAGCTAAAGAATGGGGGTTCGGGATTAGGGATTCGGGCGCAACCCGGACCCCGAACCCCGAGTTCCGAATCCCTGCTTGTGGAGCAAACAAATGGCATACATGATGGGAATCGATGTTGGAACCACGGGCACGCGAGCCGTGATCGTTCGCCCGGATGGGCACGTGATTGGAGCGGCGACTGGCGACCACCAACCGATGCGGATGGCCAAACCCGGTTGGGCTGAACAGGACCCGGAAGACTGGTGGCAAGCGACACTGGTGGCGATTCGCGCGGCGCTTGAACAGACTGGCGTGAAGGGGTCTGAAATCGCCGCCCTAGGTTTTTCCGGGCAGATGCACGGCGTCGTTCTGCTCGACAAGTCTCATGCGGTGCTTCGCCCATCGCTCATCTGGTGCGATCAGCGCAGCCAGGCGCAATGCGATTGGATCACCAACAAGGTGGGAGCGGCGCAGCTCATTCAGTATGTTTCCAACCCCGCGCTCACCG
>PLWR01000107.1 GCA_003165615.1 Acidobacteriota bacterium
GTCTTGCCCGTGCCCGTCGGCCCAATCAGCAGGATATTGGATTTGGTCAACTCCACGTCACTGCGAATGCGCGTCAGAATGTTGCGCTTGTAGTGGTTGTAAACGGCCACGGCAAGCTTCTTCTTGGCTTTATCCTGGCCCACCACGTATTGGTCGAGAAACGTCTTGATCTCGGCGGGGCGCGGCAACTTGGTTTGCGCCGTGGGCACGCGGTCGCTGCGTTCCTCCGCGAGGATGCTGTTGCACACCGCCACGCACTCGTCGCAAATGTAGGCGCGCGCATGGTCGCCGGGCGAAGAGATCAACTTCGCCACGGCGTCCTGGGGCTTCTGGCAAAAGGAGCAGCAGAGCAATTCCTCGGTACCAGGACGTTTCAATGTCATCTCCGGGATCTACTTGTGCTTGTAAATGATTTCATCGATGACGCCATATTCGTGCGCTTGCTGGGCGCTCATCCAGAAATCACGTTCCACGTCGCGCTCAATCTTCTCAATCGGTTGATTGGTATGCTTTGCCATGATTTCGTTCAGGCTGGCACGAATGCGTAGAATTTCGCGGGCTTGAATATCAATATCGGTCGCCTGTCCCGACACTCCACCACTGGGTTGGTGAATCAAGACGCGGGCGTTGGGGAGGGCATAACGCTTGCCGGGGGTCCCGGCAGCAAGTAAAACCGCGGCCATGCTGGCGGCCTGTCCGATGCAGATGGTGGCCACATCGGGACGGATAAACTGCATGGTATCGTAAATGGCCATCCCCGCAGTAATCGTGCCTCCCGGCGAATTGATGTAAAGGGAAACGTCCTTTTCCGGGTCTTCGGCCTCCAGGAACAGCAATTGCGCTGTTACCACGTTGGCGACGTTGTCGTCAATCGGGGTACCGATAAAAATAATATTATCGCGCAAGAGGCGCGAGTAGATGTCGTAGGCGCGCTCACCACGGTTGGTCTGCTCCACCACCATGGGGACTAACGTCATGTTGGGCTGGTTGCTCATGTTCTTTATCTACGGACGCTCTCGAACCGGGCCAGAAGATTACGCACTTTTGCGAATGATTTTCGCGTTGCGGTAAATGAAGTCCAGCGCTTTTTGATTTCGGCGAGTAGCTTTCAGTGTATCCAGCTTCCCATCGCGTGTCAAGCGAGTCTTCAATTCCGCTGCGGTCAAGTGGCGCTCCTGCGCCATTTCCCGAATAACGTCGTCCACTTCCTCTTCCGATAAATCAATCTTCTCTGCTTCCGCCACCCGGCTCAGGACCAAGGCGATCCGAACTTCCTTTTCGGCATCAGGGCTGGCATCTTCGCGAACTTTCTTCCAATCCACCTGGGTTTGTCGTGGGTCAATCCCTTGCGACATCAATTGCCCCAGGGTTCGCTCAATCTTTCGATCCATCTGGACTTCCACTAACTCCTCGGGAACCGGAAATTGGTGCTCCTCCAGGAGTTTTTCCGCCAGTTTTTGCTTGGAGCCGATCTCCGCCTGCCGTTGGGCGGTTTTCTCCAGGTCCAGGCGCAACTTGGCGCGCAAGTCCTCCAAGGTCGGAAACTCGCTGACCGACTTGGCGAGTTCGTCATCCGCAGCGGGGACTACTTTCTTTTTGATGCTTAGAATCTCTACGCGGTAACTAAATGTTTTCCCCGCCAGAGTTTTTTGGGGGTAGTCCGCTGCATACGTCACCGGGAACTCTTTGACCTCTCCCACCCTGGCACCCCGCAAATTCTCTGTAAACGCTGCAACGGTGTGCTTTCCGCCCAGGTGGATCTCCGCTTCCTTGACTTCCGCAGGTGGGCTGGTGGGCGAGGAAGCATCATGGCCGCGGTAGCTCACAGTGACATGATCGTCGTCCGCGGCGGGACGGTCAGTGACCACCTCGAACGTCGCTGCTCCTTCACGGAGATCCTCGACCGCCTTGTCGACGTCGGCATCCGCGATCGCTGCCTGCTCCTCTTCCACTTCCAGTTCCTTGTAAGGCTTGAGCTCAAAGTCGGGGAAAATCTCGAAAGTGGCTTTGCAGGTTAGCGGTTGTGCGTCCTCGAATTTCAGATCTTCGAAGCGCGGTTGGCCAACCACCTCCCACTTCTGCTCTTTCACTGCGGTTTGGAAGTAGCGCGGAATCAAGGTTTGGGCAACTTCACTGCGAATGTCGTCCTGAAAATGACGACGTACCAGAGCAGTTGGGGCGTGACCGGGACGAAAGCCCGGAATCCGCGCGCGCTTGGCGAATTGCCCCGCAACAGAATCAACTTCGTGCTGGACGACATCTACGGGTATTTCAATGACCAGTTCTCTTTTGCAGGTTGTGGCTTCCACGGCGCCTCGAAGGCAACATTTGAAGGAATAATGCGGACGGCAAGGTTAGCATTGCGAACCCGAATCCGATATGAACAGCCCGAGTCCCACTTGGTAGGCGTTCGAGCCTCCTTCAGACTCAAACAGTTTGAGTATAGCACATGCTGGGGCGCTGTCAATAATGGATAAAGGGCTAATAAACACCACAGGACAGTGATAACCCCTAAGAAGCTAACTGCCGCTTCCCGTTTATCCTGACTAAGTGTCAATTACCCGCCTTCATTTCTTTCCGGAAAACACCATGACCTCCACGCCGGCCACCACCGCCCGGCCGGGCATGGCTACCATTTGAACCTCCTGGTAGGAACTATTTGTCAGGTTGGTGAGTTGGACAAAGGGGTGAATCCGCCCCCGGGAGCGCGCCAGGTACACATCCCACAAGCCATAGGTCTTATATTCGTACCGATCCAGGACTCCCACCCGGGAACGGGCGAGGAGGCCGAGGGGCAACTGGGCCCGCCAGGAAACCACGCCCGCTTGCGCCGGATACCAGAAGGCATATTCTGATTCAATCCCCGGCATCGCCTGATGGTACCCATGCATCTCGGTATAGCTCAGATCGATCTCCTGGGAATGGAAAAGGGACGCCCGCAGCGAGCTCTCCACGCCATCGAAATGCAGCCGATCGATATTCGTCGCCTGCCAGATGGCGGTGGGAGATTCGCGCATGTAGTCGATAACATCCTGCTCGCGCAATTCAAATAATGTGAGGTCACCGTGCAGGCGGCGCGGGCCATTCCATTCCAGTCCCGTCTCCAAATCCCAGGCACGTTCCGGCCGCAGATAAGGCGACCCGACGCTGGTGGGATCGTGATAATAAAGGTCCGTCAAGGAGGGCACGCGGAAGGCATGGCTCAAATTTCCGCGGAATTTAACGTGCGAATTCAGCCAATAGCCGGCGCTGACGCTGGGGCTGAACTGGCCTTGCACGGAGCGATAAACCTCTTCGCGCGCCCCCAGGTTAAAGGAAAAGCGGTTCAGGGCGCGCGCGTCCAGCGCCGCGTAGGCCGCCACGCGGCCGCGCGTGTGGTCCCCCAGATTGGTGCTATGGATGCTATCGTTGTAGCCTTCCGCGCCATAGAACAGATGAGTATTATTCCTGATCCCTTGCCGGCGGCGCAGCGCCGCCTGGAAGCTCTGCAGGGCGTGCAGGTTCTGGTAATAGAGGGGGTTTTCGCGAAAAAGCACAAAGCGGTCGCGATGATGACGATAGGCAAATGAAACCTGGGTGGACTTCCCCAGGTCCTGCTTGCCGGCCACAAAATAGGTATTGGTGTGTTCCCAGGAATCATAAGGCCCGTAAAACTGGTTGGCGCCGAAGGGCCGGTCGTTGTGGGCCAAGATGAGTTCGGTATTGCCCAGTTTCGTGGAAAAGTCCGTGAGCGAGGTGAGCGCCAGGTCGCGGTAATCGCGGTCCGGCATGAATCCCGAGGAGTAATCGCGGGCGAAGGTTAGCTGTTCCGCCAGACGGCCGGTTACCAGACTCCCCGCAGCGCTTTCCTGGTTGACGCCGAAGTTGCCCAAACCGGCGCGCACGCGAAGCTCCGTAACGGGTGGTGGGTGGGTGATAAAGTTGATGGCCCCACCCACGGCATCGGAGCCATAAAGCGCCGAGCCTGCGCCGTGCAAGATCTCGACGTCGGAAAACGCGTCCACGGAAAAAGGCAAGTCCATGTCGTGATGGCCGGTTTGCAGGTCGTTCATGCGGA
>PLWR01000425.1 GCA_003165615.1 Acidobacteriota bacterium
CCTTTTTTATCCTCGGTCCCTCTGCGGGATGAGTCAAGTAAGTTTTTGTCCCTTTTATCCTCAATACACCGGCCATTCGCTGGTCGACACTTAGAATGACAGTGTAAGAGGATCCTTTACAGCCGTTGTAGCTCCGAGAAACCCTCAAGGCTCGCAGCAATCAAGTTTGACGTGTATTTCAAACAATTCAACATTTTGCAATTATTTAACATGTCCTTGGAAACCTTTTGGGGGCCAAAGGCCGTCCAAGTAGATACTAATGGGGTAAACCTGAGAAAGGTGGGATAGCGATTGATGAAAAGCACTCTGACGGCTCTGCTCATCCTGATGATGGGAAGTATGCCAGCGTGGGCAGCGCTGGGTGATAATGTATCGTCGGTGGATTCCGATGCACAAGTTCTGCGTGGTCAGCATCGTATGGTGGCCAAAGTGGGCTATAACCTCCATCAAATCACCGCTGCGGACGGCAGTGTCGTGAACGAATTTGTGTCTCCGGAAGGAACAGTCTTCGGAGTTTCCTGGCAGGGACATTCCGTCCCCAATCTCCAGCAGTTGTTGGGATCCCATTTGGCAGATCTCCAACAAGGCCAGCGGACGCAAGTTGTGCGGCGCCGCGCAATAACGATACAAACGGACAATTTTGTGTTTTCCAGTGCTGGGCACTCGCGATACTTCCGGGGACGCGCGTACGTTCCCAGCCTGGTTCCCAGCAACCTCACAACGGAGGTGGTGCAATGAGCCCTAAACCTCTTTCCTCTGCCACCCTTTTCCGTCTATTGGCTTTTATGGTGGGATTGGTCATCTTGGCGGGTTGCGGCGGCGGCTCCTCCAGTTCCCCCACGCCCCCCGCGGGTACCCCGGCAGCCACCCTTTCGGCTTCCACCCTTACCTTCTCAAGCCAAGCCGTGGACACTACGAGCGCTGCTCAGCCGGTAACGGTCACCAACTCCGGCAGCGCCACACTCGGCTTCACGGGCTTCACATTGAGTGGTACGAACAGTAGTGATTTCACCATTTCCTCCAATACCTGTAGCTCCACCTTAGGCGAGAGCGGGACTTGCACGATCAGCGTGACGTTCACTCCCCAGGCATCCGGCACGCGCACGGGCACCGTGAACATCACCGACAACGCCAGCAACAGCCCGCAGACGGTGACCTTGACGGGAACGGCCGTAGTGCCGACGGTTTCGGTTTTGCCTTCCACCCTTGCCTTCACCAGCCAATTCCTGGGTATCCAGAGTTCTTCTCAAGCCGTCACGCTAACTAACAACACCAGTGCCACAATTACCATTTCCACCATCACGCCGAGCGCAGACTTCCTCGCACCCAGCAACACCTGTGGCGCAAGCGTTGCCGCGGGCGGGAGTTGCACCATCAATGTGACGTTTATGCCCACAACGGCGGGCCTGCTTACCGGCACCCTGACGATTACGGACAGTGGCGCCAACAGTCCGCAGTCGGTAACCGTGACGGGTACGGGCTACTCGAACACGGTGGCCGTCACTGCCGGCTTCGGGGCCTTTGGGGACACCGGGAGCATTACCAGCAACTACTACAACGGGCTTTTTACCACGGTTACGGTTTGTACGCCCGGCACCACGACCTGCGTGCCCGTCACCAACGTCCTGGTGGACACCGCTTCCGTAGGGTTGCGTATCCTTTCCACGCCGCTTAACGGTCTAACCTTACCCACGATCGCCGGGGATACCAGTGGCGACGTGCTGCAAGAGTGCTATGCCTATGGCGATTTGACGTATACCTGGGGTCCGGTGCAGTTGGCGACCGTACAGATTGCCGGAGAAACGGCAGTGCAAGTCCCGGGCGGAGCCGCCAACTCAGGGGTTCCCATTCAAGTCATCACTGCTGGGGGCACTGCCCCTTCAGGGGCAGCATGCACGAGCTCGGGAGGCGTTGCCTATACCAGTTCCAATACACCAGCGCTGCTGGGGGCCAACGGAATCCTGGGTGTCGGCAACACACCCCAGGATTGTGGCGCCGACTGCGCGGCTGCCTCGTCCAGTCAGGAGCTCTATCTTGTCGGTGTCTGCTCCAGCAACAGCAACTGTGGATATGCTTCCGCCGTTCCCGTGACGCAACAGCTATGGAATCCCGTCGCGGCATTTTCTGCGTCTCCCACCGGCAGTTCGGACTCGAACGGCCTGGTGGTCACGCTGAACTCAGTGGGTGCGGGCGGAGCGGCTTCGGGGGCGGGAACGCTAACTTTCGGCATCGGCACCCAAACCTGTTCGGGCTCCCCGCAAGGATGCACCACGAATAGCATTACCAGCCAGACCATCTATGAGCTCGACCAGAACCAAAACTTCCCCACAACCAGTTTCAACGGGGTCCCTTACACGTCGGCGGGCTTTCTCGACACCGGATCAAACTCCCTCTTTGTCTCGGACCCCGAAACCTTGAGTAGCGTAACCGGCACGAGCACCATCGATTGCGCGGATACTGACGATGCTTACTATTGCCCGAGTTTCCCCCTCAGTCTGACCTTCTACAATACCAACGCCGGTGGCATTGCGACGCCGCTCACGGTGAGTATCGCCAATGCCGATTCCCTGTTTAGCGAATGCACCAGTTGCCAGGTGTTCAGCAACCTCGGGGGCCCTTCCGGCGGCACCGGCCCGTCGACTGATTACTTTGACTTCGGGCTGCCGTTCTTCTTTGGCAACACGGTTTTCATTGGCATCCAGGGCACGAGCGTAAACAACGTGACCTCCACCAATGGCTACGTGGCGTTTTAGTCTGCCTTTCGGGTAGGGGCGCAAGCCGATTGACTTCACCCATCGGCCGTGCGCCCCTACTGATCTTCATGTTCTTCCCAACCTGTCAATTACAACCGCAGTCGTGGCCAGGGCATCCAATGGCGAAGTTCCGGCGTTGGATTGCTCACCATAGGGGACTGGGGTGAGGAAATCGCACCCCCCGATTTCCTATGCCATGAAAGATATTACCGAAACAGTTGAAAGAGCCGTAAGAACAGTTTATTCAAAATACATTGATCCGTTGCCAAAAGATGAGCGTATACCCCTCCAATTATTGGTAGGAGTCTTTTCTCGGGACCATGGCCTAACTCTCTTTAAAACGGATCGAACCACGGCAACTCCGGTCGATAGATTCGACGTAATAGGAACCGGAGGAGTTCTAGCCCAATTAATGATAGAAATACTGGATACCCCCTACTACAACCTGGTATCCGATGCGAGACTTCTGGGGATATATGCTCTCAGGGTTGCCATGGAATATGACACCTACACAGGGAAAGCCAGCCGGATGAAAATCCTATATCAAGATGGGCAGATAGAAACCGCTTCCCCAGAAGAGGTTAGCGATACTGAGAATTTTTTTGCCCGGTTGTTTTTGTCCATTCAGGATATTTTAAGAGTTGCTCTGTATTCAGAAATTCCGGTCGAAAGCATTGAATCTACGGCAGATATTAAGGGCATTATTATGGAATTCAGAGAAAGGCACGAAAGGCGGAAAGTGAAGTGAGGGACTAACTATACCAAATCCATTTAATCATGCGGACAACCCCGATGAGGGCGGCAATGGAAGCGACTAACCAAAGAATCAACGAAGAAATCATGGCGATCCAGTTCTCGTTGGAGGCTATCCACAGGATGTACGCGATTAAGGCAGCGATGGCAGCGCATAACAGCCATCCCCACCACGGGAGGGCTGACGGGCTAATCAGAAAGTCCGATTGCAGCACAGCAAATACAGCCATCATTGGGCAATTTCCCGCGTCTTTTTTGACCAACGCGCTTGGGCGGCCCTGGCTGCGATCTCTTTCCGTCGGGCCGGACTCAAAGCGGCAGCCCGAGCTGGCCCACCCTTCGGCCCTCCGAGCTTTCCGAGAGCTACAGCAGCGGGGTTCTTTTCGCGGGCCTCAATCTGGTCGAATACTTTTTTGGCAAGCAAGATCGGGTCGGTTCTTGAGCGTTTAGGCATGGCCCATTTTTGACCTGATCGAATGAGCCGTCAAGGGAAAATCGCATGGATTTCAAATTGACCCACTACCCGATTTTCTCAGGACTGGATGGCTTGTGACAGTCTGTGGTATTTTGGTGAGGCTCATCACAATGCAGGAAACCCTTCATGGGGAAGGGTAGTTTGAGAAAAAGGCGGCGCGGCTCGATGATAGATCGGTACGGGTGGAGGTCCATGAAAACCTTTTGCGGAGTCTTGCTCATCCTGATGTTGGGGGCTGTGCCCATGTGGGCAGCGCTCGGTGAGCCGGAATCGACAGTGAGTGCGGACGGGCAATTCCTGCGGGGTCAAATTCGCGACGAAGTTCATCAGGGCTATCGACTTCATCAAATTACCGATCCCAGCGGCGGGGTGATTCGCGAGTATGTCTCGCCGGCGGGCAAAGTCTTTGGGATTTCCTGGCAGGGTCCCTTTGTGCCCAACATGCAGCAGTTATTGGGAACCTACTTCACCTATGTCCAGCAATACGCGCAGGCCCAAACGGGACGTCACAGCGGCCCCCTCAGCATGCAGAAGGATGATTTTGTTTTCACCTGCGGCGGGCACATGCGATGGCGCTACGGCCGCGCTTACGTGCCCAGCCTCTTGCCCACCAACCTTTCCCCGGAGGTGGTGCAATGAGGCTTAAGAACATACCCGTGGCCACATGGGCAAGCCTCCTGGTGGTGGCGAGCGGGGTATTTTTGACCAGTTGTGGTGGTGGGGGCACGGGCAATAACATCCCCTTCCCCGTCGTTACCCTTTCGCCCGCTTCCGCGTCGGTTGCAGCGGGAGCCCCGCTGCAATTTACCGCCACCGTGGTGAGCCTGACCAACACAACCATTACCTGGTCTGTAAATAACATCCTCGGGGGCAATTCCACTGTGGGCACGGTTAGCACTTCGGGATTATACCTGGCGCCCGCTTCCGTCCCCAATCCGGCCACGGTGACAGTTAAAGCCACCAGCTCGGCGGAAACCAATCCCTACGGCGCGGCGATTGTAACGATTACGGCTCCAGTGGTGAATGCCGCGGTTGCCATTGTCCCGCTCGACGCTTCGATTTTGGCGGGAACGGCGGTGCAGTTTGCCGCCACGGTCACCGGAACCGACAATTCCGCTGTCACCTGGTACGTGAATGGCACGGCGGGAGGCAGTTCGGCGGTGGGCACGATCTCCCCTTCCGGACTTTATCAGGGGCCCACAACGGTACCGAATCCTGCTACGGTTGTGGTGACCGCCACCAGCCAGGCCAGCACCAGCGACTCCGCTTCCACCACCGTAACGCTGACATCCAGCAATACCGCACCCCTGTTCGTCAACTTTGGGCTCAATGGAAACACCGGTAATCCCAATACCGCGCACTACAACGGGCTTTTCACAACCATAAAGGTTTGCTTGCCGGGCACGCCCATTTGCCAGATTATCCCCGACATTCTGGTGGATACGAGCTCGGTGGGTTTGCGAGTCCTTGATTCCGCCCTCACCATAGTTCCGGCTACCGAGCTGGGGACGGTTAAAGACTCCTCCGGGAATCAAGTGGAGGAGTGCGTCCAATTCCCCGACACCTCTTACACCTGGGGACCGGTGGTGGTTGCCGATGTGGTCCTTGGTGGCGAAACGGCCTCCGCCGTTCACATGCAGGTGATGGGCGATACCACGTTTCCCGTCCCTTATTCCAGTTGCCTGAGCCTTGGCTCCGGCCCCAGTCTTGACACGGTAGCAGCGCTGGGCGCCAACGGCATTCTGGGCATCGGCAACTCCCTTCAGGATTGCGGCCTTAACTGTGCGGGGGGGCAAACCTTCTCCGCCTATCCCTATTACGTTTGTCCCAATTACGTGTGCCAGGCGGCGCCACTTCCGGTGGTGCAACAAGTTGCCAATCCTGTGGCCTTCTTTACCAAGGACAATAACGGCGTGGAAATTATCCTGCCGGCGATTTCTTCCGTGGGAGCACCTGCGCTTCCTTACGCGAATGCGGATGGAACGGGCTTGATCCCTGCCGGTCAACTGATCTTCGGGGTCGGAACCGAACCCAACAACGGTCTGGGAAGTGCCACCCTCTATGCCTTGGACACCAACGGCAACTTCCCCCAAGTTGTCTTCGATGGCTTTACCTATTCCTCGGGTGGATCCCTCAACACGGCCGCGAATGCCCTCTATCTCGCCAATCCTCTTGCCCTCGGCATACTGAATTGTGCGGACAACCCCTACTACTGCCCGGGTTCGACCACTCCCATTTCCCTCACCACCTACGGAGCCAATGGCGCTTCGGGGACGGTGGTGCTGAATATCGCCAACGCCGACCTGCTTTTTGCCGACAACCCTGACTTCTCCGCCTTCAACAACCTGGCACAGGAGAGCATCAGCGGATTGTCGACCGATTATTTTGAACTGGGATTGCCATTCTTCTTCGGCCGCAACGTATTCGTGGGGATTGCGGGTACGACCGTTCCTAACAGTGCCAGCGCCCCGAACGGATATGTCGCCTTTTAGGAATTAATGAAGAATTTGCGCATGAGGTGCTGGCGTCCTGAGTCAGAAGTTCGTTTATGAAATGCGCCCGCATAGAGGGCGACATCTCGTCACTCGTGTCCAAAACAGGTTTCGCGCGTGGGGTCTTGGACAGGACAGAACACTCGGTCAATGCTGCTGGCGGAGCCAAAAACCTTTCGAAACGGGCCAAAAATCGCGGCCTCCGGAGCATTTCAGAGGTTTTGGGGAATGGCAAGCCCCCCTGCGCCGTTTTGGACAGGATCGTAACGTTTTCGGAGACCTGGTTTTGGACGAGACAACGCCATATTCAAGACAAACGACTTAGCCCGTCCAAAACGCCATTTCAAGGTTGTTTTGGACAGCAGTGACATCTCGCAGCCCACGGCTGACGCCGTGGGCTAAAGGACGTCAGATGTGTCCAAATTACGGTCAGGCCATTGAATGGCGACCTGCGGCTTCGCCGCTTGTGCGGAAAGGCTTCGCCTTTCCGTCGCGGGAAACCACCCCTAAACCTCCTCCGCGCCGCCGGAAGG
>PLWR01000709.1 GCA_003165615.1 Acidobacteriota bacterium
CTATCTCCGACAGGCTCCTAGGAATTCTCTTCGTCGGAGTCCTTTTCGCATAGGTTTCTATCTCCATTATGTCTATGCGCGCTGCGTGCAAACGGGGTAGGGAGGAGCAGTTGAGTCGCGGATGCGCAGTTCATTGGGGAGGACTATTAACTGTTCCTCTACCATTCCTGCTGGATCCTTATCGTGCTCGATCTTGCGGAGGAGTATTTCGGTGGCTCTCCTTCCCATTTCATACGTGGGTTGCGAGATTGCGGTCAGGTGTGGGATGAAACTCGATGTCCAATCGAAATCGTCGAAGCCCAGAACACTCACACGCTCCGGACACGGAATTTGCAGCTCACCAAGCGCCCGCATCAAGCCTAGCGTCATCTTGTTGTTGCAGGAGAAGACGGCGGTAGGGGGCGACTCAAGCCGCATGAGCTCCAGTCCTTTTTCGTATCCGCTCTCTAATTTGAAATTGCCGCGCTTCAGGTATTCGTCAGGGAGTGGGAGACCGGCTTCCAGTAACTCCTGGCGGAATCCCTCCAGTCGCTCTGCCCCGTTCGACATGTCGAGGCGGCCGACGATGATCGCAATTCGCGTATGTCCAAGATTGATCAGATGACGGGCGGCGTCGCGTGAAGCCCCGACATTGTCGGTTACCACCCCGGCACCTGAATAGCCAGGGGGAACACGGTCGAAAAAAACCAGAGGGAAACGTCTGCGCAGAAGGCGTTCTTCCGCCGCCAGTGCGCCGGCAGGTGAAAGTATCACTCCGTCCACGCGGCGCGCGTATAGCGTACTCAGATACTGACTTTCCAACTCTGGATCTTCATTGGAATTACAGAAGATCACCGAATACCCGCCCTTTCGTGCTTCGTCCTCCACACCCCTCATCACATCGGTGAAAAATGGGTTCGTGACGTCAGGGATGACCATCCCGAGTGTGAATGTCTTGCGGACCTTCAGGCTACGTGCCACTTGGTCAGGATGGTAATCAAGCGCCTCCATGGCATTGAGTACGCGTCGCTTGAATTCTTCGCCTACCGTCTTTTTTCCGTTAATTACACCAGATACTGTTGCCGTGGAAACATTCGCCAGTCTTGCGATATCGCGGATGGTATACAATTTTGGCCCTCCACTGATCCTGATAGTTTACGCTAACCAACTGTGGATCATACTAAATTTCCTCTGTTCATTCAAACGAAACGATTAACCATATTACGATCCAGGGAGTCTGAATACGCCTTTCGAACGGAAATTTCAATGATTATTGTCAGACCTACCTTTCTCTGGGGCGTGAATCTCCATCGCCTTGGCCGGACTTCTCTGGTCGTAATAACGATTAGTATCAACACAGTTAAACTCCAGGATAGAACGGGCATTGCCTGGGATAGCAGTTACCAAGCGTGTTTTCTATGCGCCTCTGCCCTGCCAAGACACCTCCCGCAGTAGCGAGCGCGGGCTCTGCATCAGCTGCAGACCCAAAGTTAGGCCGTCCAAACATCCTGCCATGTCAGTTCCGGTATTTCCCACTAGGTGATGTGTTATTGAACGATTTGAGATACGGCAGGAACAGCATTCCAGGGCCGAATCTGGATTCTGTCAATGCCTCATGGCGTGGTGCACGATGGGGGTGCCAGAAACGCCCTGTTCCGGGTATCTACTGGGACTTTCTATACTGTATTAAACGATTACCATATTAATTTAAACGCACTCCTAGGGAGGAGGAAGTTTACGCCGGATAGTTTAGGAAATATCTCTATAACTATAACAATAAAGTGACTTAATATAATATCTGTCGGAAATCGTCCAGCACTCCAAATCGGGTGACTTTAAGTCGTGAATCGTATATTTAGTTCTTGCAATACCTGGGTCATGGAGTTACACTCCTGCGGGTTTGGAGGGGAGACGAAGGCATGCTGCGACCGGTTCTGGCTAAGACTGCAGACCTGTTAAACGTTTCCACTGGTCTTCTGAAAGCCCCCGAGCATCAAGGGGGTTGTCAGTTCTCCGTCCACTGGGTCACGGCCGAGGCCTGGGTGAAGGACCAGGCTCGCGGCGATTTGGCTTGCATCACCCACAAAGGAGGCCAACAAAGATGGCGAAGATCGAGGGCATTAAAGTTAACGAGCCGCGCACGCGTTTGCGCGGAGGGATGCCGAAAATAGGAATTCGTCCGGCAATTGATGGGCGGCGAAAAGGGATTCGAGAGGCGCTGGAAGGGCAGACCATGGGGATGGCGAAAGCCGCAGCCGACTTCCTGGCAGAGAATCTTCGTCATCCGAATGGTTCGCCGGTGGAATGTTTGATCGCGGACACCTGCATTGGAGGGGTAGCGGAGGCGGCCGATTGTGCCGACAAGTTTGCACGAGCCGGTGTGGCAGTCTCGCTGACAGTTTCTCCGTGTTGGTGCTACGGCTCGGAGACGATGGACATGGACCCTCTGATCCCGAAGGCGGTCTGGGGTTTCAACGGGACGGAGCGTCCGGGAGCGGTTTACCTGGCTGCCGTGCTTGCCGGGCACAACCAGAAGGGGTTGCCCGCTTTCAGCATCTATGGCCAGGACGTTCAGGATTCCACTGACACATCGATCCCCCAGGATGTTCAGGAAAAGCTGCTGCAATTCGCCAAGGCTGGCTTGGCTGTCGGTGAGATGAGGGGAAAGTCCTATTTGGCCATGGGATCGGTGTCGATGGGCATCGCGGGGTCCATGGTCAATGCGGACTTCTTCCAAAACTTCCTGGGGATGCGAAACGAGTATGTGGATATGTCGGAGGTGATCCGGCGCATCGAAGAGGGAATCTTCGATCCAGAGGAGTTTGAGCGGGCGCATCGCTGGGTGAAAGACCATTGCCCTGAGGGCCGGGACCTGAATCCCCAACGGATTCAATCCTCGCGCGAAAGAAAAGATGCCGATTGGGCGACGGTCGTGAAGATGACTCTGATCGCACGGGATTTGATGATTGGCAACCCTCGCCTCCTGGAGCTGGGCTTCGGTGAAGAAGCCCTGGGTCACAACGCGCTGGCAGGAGGGTTCCAGGGACAGCGCCAATGGACGGATCACTTCCCCAACGGGGATTTCATGGAGGCCATGCTCAACTCCTCGTTTGATTGGAATGGCATACGGGAGTCCTTTGTTTTTGCCACGGAGAACGATTCTCTGAATGCGGCCAGCATGCTGTTCGGGCATTTGCTGACCGATACGGCGCAGATCTTCGCGGATGTGCGGACCTACTGGAGCCCGGCGGCGGTGAAGCGGGTAACCGGCAAGGTTCTGACAGGAAAGGCCAGCGCCGGCATCATGCACTTGATTAACTCCGGGGCGGCAACGCTGGATGCCACGGGGCAGATGACGAAGGACGGCAAGCCGGCCATGAAGCCCTTCTGGGAGATTAACCCCGAGGAGGTTGGGCGCTGTCTCGACGCTACCCAGTGGTGTCCGGCGAGCCTGGAGTACTTCCGTGGCGGTGGCTACTCCTCGCAATTCGCCACCCAGGGTGAAATGCCAGTGACCATGTGCCGGGTCAACTGGATCGCGGGTTTGGGACCGGTACTGCAAATCGTGGAAGGACACACGGTGGAGTTGCCGCCGGATGTTCACAGCGTGCTGGACCGTCGGACCGACCCTACCTGGCCGACGACATGGTTCGCTCCCCTGCTTACGGGGAATGGTCCGTTCCGGGATGTCTATTCGGTGATGAACAACTGGGGCGCCAACCACGGGGCGATCAGCTACGGACACATCGGCGACAAGCTTATCACGCTCGCGTCCATGCTTCGGATCCCCGTTTGCATGCACAACGTCGCAGAAAAGAGATTATTCCGGGCCAGCCTCTGGAGTGCATTTGGAACCGCTGATCTGGAGGGTGCAGACTATCGTGCTTGCGCCAGCTTAGGTCCTCTTTACGGCCGGAAGTAAGGCGTGGTCAGCCTGGCCGAAGGACGGGGCTGGTTTGCGGAGAGCGGGAAAGATGGTTGGATCACGGGAGATTTCTGGATGCCCACTTTGAAGCAAGATTCACAGCTAAACGAGCAGCCCCGTTTGTTTGCGGCCGGGAATACCCTGCCCTTTGCTCTCGTCACCGCACTGTTCCTGTTCTGGGGTGTCCCCAGCAACATGAATGACATTCTAATCAAGCAATTCATGAAATCTTTTGAGATAACTCGGTTTAAGGCGGGGTTGATTCAGTCCGCCTTCTACATGGGATACTTTCTGCTTGCGGTCCCCTCTGCTCTGGTGATGCGGAAATATGGATATAAAGCAGGCCTGGTGATTGGGTTGTTACTCTATAGCGCGGGTACATTCCTCTTCTGGCCCGCCGCTTATGCTCAGAAGTATGGATTTTTCCTGTTCGCCTTGTTCGTAATCGCCAGCGGTGCGGCCTTCCTTGAGACCGGAGCAAACTCTTTCATCGCTTTGTTGGGCGATTCGAGGACGTCCGAGCGCCGGCTCAACTTCTCTCAAGCTTTTAACCCCTTGGGTGCGGTGACGGGCGTATTTGTCGGAACCGTTTTCATTTTTTCGGGGGTTGAATTGAAGGGACAGCAGATTGCTGCCCTGAAATCAGCGGGCACTTACGATGCGTACCTGCGGACCGAGACGTTGAGAGTTGTTACTCCCTACCTTGTTTTGGGCACAGTGATCCTCATCTGGGCCCTATTGATTCTCAAGACCAGGTTTCCGAAGGTTGCCGAAGAGTCGGAGCCTGACGACGCGCAGAGGCATGGCAAGCCCGCTGATCTGATCCGTTATCCTCATTTCGTCCAGGGAGTCGTCGCCCAGTTTCTTTATGTGGGGGCGCAAGTCGGCACCTGGAGCTATTACATTCAGTACATCCAGGACTACACCCATCAGCCAGAAAAAATCGCTGGATATTTCCTCACCGGTACACTCGTGGCTTTTGGCGTCGGCAGGTTCACGGCCACCTATCTGATGAAATTCTTCGAGCCGGCCCGCCTTATGGGAGTTTACGGAGTCATCAACCTGGTCCTAGTTGGCATTGGTGTTCTGCGGCCCGGGTGGGGCGGTGTGGGAGCTCTCTTCTTGACGAGCTTCTTCATGTCGCTTATGTTCCCGACCATCTTCGCCCTGGGAATCAAGGAGCTCGGACCCAACACCAAATTGGGTGGCTCCATCATCATCATGTCAATCATCGGAGGGGCGGTTGCCACGCCGGTAATGGGACTGCTTTTCCAGTTCACTCATAGCATGGCGGTGGCGATGACGGTGCCCTTGGTCTGCTACGCTTTCATTACCTACTATGCCTTCCACGGTTCGAAAGTGAATATTCCCGAGAGCCTATCCGTCGGCATCTTGCGGGCATAAGCTGAGCTCTATCATGCCGGCGGATGAAGGGGAGACCATGAAGCGACAGCGATTTCATTTCCGGACGACCGCCATCTTCAGCGCGCTGATCTTGGTGCTTTACCTATTGTTCCAGGGAAACCTTCATTTCGGTACCTCACCGAAGATCCCAATCAAATTCAATTTAACGAGGTGTCCTATGGCGGCTGCTGACACAACTTATGCGGCCCGAATTGGATCGTATGCGGCCAAGATTGAACAGACGAACTATAACGGCTGGAGCGTGTACCGCTTGACGAATGGGATTGTGAGCTTGTTGATTGCGCCCCAACTGGGAGGGCGAGCCATTCAGATGCAACTGGGAACTTATGAGTACTTCTTTGTGAATAAGGAGCTGGCCGGAAAGATCCTCCCCCCTGAGCAGAATAACCTCAAATCGGGGTGGGCCAACTATGGTGGCGACAAGGTCTGGCCCGGTCCCGAGGGATGGGCCAACGACGGCGAATGGCCCAGCATTCCTTATTACGTTCTTGATGGCAGCCCGTTCAAGCTGGAGGTTGTGTCGGAGACCCCCCACGAGGTAGCGGTTAGAGTTACCAGTCCTGAAGATCCGCGCACCGGGGTGCAGTTTATCCGCACTTACCATGTATACGCCGACACAACGCGAATCAAGGTTGATCAAACCATGCGGAATATCAGCCGCCGACAGATTCGCTGGGGGGTTTGGCACCTTGTTCAAAACGATGCCGCAGATGCAGAGGACCCGCTAAAGCCCAATCCTGAACTTTACATGTACGCGCCGCTGAATCCCCACAGCCGTTACCCCAGCGGCTACTATATGCCGTACGGAGACGCGAGGCACCCGAGCTATCAGCGGGTCGAGGAGGGGAAGATCCTGCGGATTCATTACCTCTACCGTGTTGGAAAAGTGGCGGCGGATTCAAGCGCGGGGTGGTACGCCGTGGTCAATGGGGAGAAGAACATCGCGTTCGTCGAGAACTTCACGTACTTTCCCGATCTCGACTATCCTGACGGCGCCTCCATCGAATCCTGGAACGACGGCCCGGGCGTCATCTCCCGGGGACCTTGGGACCAGACCCTCGCGGATGATCCCAAGAAGACTCCGTACTTTCTTGAATCCGAAGCCATGAGTCCCTACGTCGTGCTTGATCCTGACCAGGAGTACTCCTTCCCGATTTACTGGTCGCCGACTCGTATCACGAATCCCATCCACGATGCCGTTTGGGCCGGGGTTATCAGTGAGCCTCTTTCGGCAGAAGAGGACAACGGGCGGGTTCGCCTGCGGGGTGTATTTGGTGTCTTCACTCCGGGGACCCTCGACGCGGCCTTTTACAGCGCCATGGGCGAGGAGTTGGGCCACGCGGAACTTCAGCCAGTGGACCCCCGAGAAGTTGTCCAGTTAGACAAAACTCTCGCGCTCCCGGCAGGGTCATACCGAGTTAGCATTTGCGTGCGCGACGGAGAGGGTGAGAATCGCGGATATCTGGGAAACGTAATACTGGGACATTAGCGGCGCCAGAAGCCGGAGGTGGGGTTCGTGAATACAGGCCCTCGGCTTGGTTGTTAGAGGAGCCGCAAGGGCACCAGGACCAACGGTTTTGGGACCACTTGGCAGCGGCCCTGGATTCCCCGCGAAGGGCTGTTTACTATTACAACCTGATTTTCAAAGTGGAGGTAAGATTGCCATGAGGAGATTTAACTGGTTACCAAGCATGGTGATTCTGTGCGTCTTGCTAGGCCCAAACGCCTTGGCACAAACATCCTCGTACAACGGGCTGGGGTTGGGTATGGGAAACCTGTCGCGGTTGTCTCACGCCAAGACTCGCTCGATCAGCCCCGAGAACATCACGGGTGAAAAGGGCAAGGGTGGGATGGCGACGGAAGGGACTGGGGCTGCGGCAGCTCGCGACTTGGGACAAACCTGGAAGGTCTCTCCATCTGTGAAGATTGGGCCGAAGACGGTTTTTACGCTTGCTGATATCAATGGTCCAGGAGCAATTCAGCATATCTGGATGACTCCTACCGGGAATTTCAGGTTTTCAATCTTGCGCGCTTACTGGGACGGTGAAACCGAGCCCTCGGTCGAAGTGCCGGTCGGGGATTTCTTTGCCTGCGGCTGGGGGAAGTTTGCACAAGTATCATCGCTGGCGGTGTGCGTGAACCCCGGTAGCGGGCTTAACTCCTATTGGGAAATGCCGTTCCGGAAGTCTTGCCGGTTGACCATGGAGAATCTCGATGACAAACCTATGACCCTCTACTACCAGATTGACTATGCCCTCACCGAAGTTCCTGCTGATGCAGCTTACTTCCACGCGCAGTTTCGGCGTTCAAACCCGCTGCCCCTCAAGACGGACCACGTCATTCTGGATGGAGTCAAAGGTTTCCAAGGCATGGGTAAACTTTGGCGTTCGAAGCTCCCCATCTGAGGACCGATCCCGCCACCTGGCCAAGCTCATCGAGAATCTCGAAGCATCCATTCCGGCCGAAGACGCTAGGCACGGGGATTGGTTCCACTTCGCCCGTGGATGGGCGGAGATCGTTTTTTTGTCGAACGAGCAGGACACAATCTTTTCCGAAACGATAAGCGATAGCATCAAGAGTCTGCAAGCCCAGGTTGATGCCGGGTTCACCGCGTGGCTCTTAAAACGATATGCCGGACTCGTCAACCTCCCGCCCGTGCCTCCTGTCATGCTCCACCACCTTCCGCGGTTTCTAGCTCGCCAGTTGAGGGAGGACCGCAGTGCCAAGATCGCTCTGCTCGTGGTGGACGGCCTTTCGCTTGACCAATGGCTTGTCGTCCGTGAAGTGCTGGCCTTGCGTCAGCCCGGCTTCCGATTCCGGGAGCAAGTGGTGTTTGGCTGGATTCCTTCGATCACGTCAGTTTCGCGCCAGGCAGCCTTTGCAGGCAAACCTCCCATCTTCTTCCCCGACAGCATCCACACCACTGACAAGGAGCCGATGCTGTGGACGCAGTTCTGGGGAGACCAGGGACTCGCGCCAAACGAGGTCGTGTATGCAAAGGGATTAGGTGACGGCAATCTGGAGAACATAGCGGAAGCGCTATCCCACCCCAAAGCAAGAGTCGCCGGGCTGGTCGTCGACAAGGTCGACAAAATCATGCACGGGATGGAGCTGGGCATGGCGGGCATGCACAACCAGGTGCGCCAGTGGGCTCAGCTACCCTATATAAACGCGCTGCTCAATCTGGTCCTGGACCGGGGATTCCATCTCTTCCTGACCTCTGACCACGGCAATATCGAAGCAGAAGGTATTGGCCGGCCTACCGAGGGGGCCGTCGCAGACCTGCGCGGTGAACGCGTTCGCATCTACCCCGACGCTGTCCTTCGCCGTAGGGTGAAAGAGCGTTTTCCCGCAGCGCTGGAATGGGAGCCCATGGGCCTCCCGGATACTTATTTGGCCCTCCTTGCTCCCGGCAGGTATGCGTTCGTCCAGAAAGGAGAACATATCGTGAGCCATGGTGGAGCTTCCGTAGAGGAACTCATCGTCCCCCTGATCCAGATCGAAAGGCAGAGCAGATGACCCATCGAACAAACCAGATCGGATTCAGTCAGCGGATACGTTTGGAATGGCTTGAACGGACCGCCAACCTTGTCCTGGCGGGAAATGACAAAGTTGCTGTGAATGGTACCTTGCAAGAATTACTGAAGGAGACAGTCTCTGTTGGGGGCCAAGCGAAACGTGGTAATCGCGAGAAAATCATCACCATACTTATGAAGGTCTGGCTAACGGTTCCGGCTGAGCTTGAGTCGCTTCGACTGAGTGGCCTCGAACTTCTCTCGCAGGTTCGCCGCCGCGACGACATGGCCGTCCATTGGGGGATGGTCATGGCCGTCTACCCGTTTTGGTCGGGTGTAGCCACCCAGGTCGGTCGCCTCCTGCGACTCCAAGGCTCCGCGGGCGCTGCCCACGTCCAGCGTCGTGTTCGCGAACAGTATGGCGAGAGGGAGACGGTCTCCAGAGCAGCCCGTCGCGTGTTGCGCTCATTCGTGGATTGGGGAGTTCTCAGCGAATCAGGTACAAAGGGAATCTACAATGCGGGGCCGCCCGTGGCTGTTGATGACCCCCGACTGATTTCGTGGCTTGCCGAAGCCTCCCTGCACGCCCGATATAACGGAGCGGGCCCGTTGAAGGACGTGATTGAAAGCCCTAGCCTCTTCCCGTTTCGTCTCAAGCCAATCCACGTCGAAAGGCTCGTGGCGGGGTCTGCCAACATCGACGTCCTTCGGCACGGCTTGGACGAGGAATTGGTGGTATTGCGGAAGCGACCCACGAAGGGGGAAAAGCCCTGACCCTTGCCCATCCCACCAGTTTGATCCTGCATGGATTTCGCGCTGGTCCCTTGGTATTAATGAGTGGTACGAATTGGCGTGAGTCCAAACCTGATCTGGTTTAGTTGATTTGCGACTCTCGAAAGCGTGGTGGAGTGTATGGCTTGCGCCACCCCGCCACATATCTTCGGAAAACGCTGCTCATGACATGATACCGCTTCCCGGACGTTGTTAGAATTCCGGCGCCACTGTTATTTAGCAGCCGCGCCCCGGTCGCTCATAACCGCACGGCCACGAACGACAGAAAGGATGTCGTCCGCCAACTCCCAAACCAGTGGCGAGTGGCAGATAAATATGATCTGATGAAATCCCCCAAGATCCATAGCTCGACGCAGCTCCGCACATACTCTTTGGCGTTGGTGGCGTCCAGTGCACCCACGGTTTCGTCCCGGAAAAGAGTTTCGTAACGAATGCCCTCACCCTGCCGCATGTTATAGATTGAGATCCCCAAACTTTCCCGAAAGCTTGAGTCAAGCTTCCTGCAGGTGCTGTGTTTCTTCCCCCCGATCTCCAGGCGCAGCAAAACAAGGGCTTGACCAAAGGTAGGATGACACATGCGGCAAGTCTATAATCAAATGTTAATCAAGAATTTCATTGACCACTGAATTACATTGGGGAAGAATTTACCCATGATAATCGGTACAAGATTAAAGAAGCTAAGAGAAGATCGTAACCTTTCCCAAGGTGATATCGAAAAGCGCACCGGCTTATTGCGTTGCTATATTTCGCGGGTCGAGAATGGACACACGGTTCCGTCACTTGAAACCCTCGAGAGGCTGGCGGCGGCGCTCGAACTGCCCCTTTACCAGTTGTTCTATGAAGGGGACGGGGCTCCTCCGCTGCCCAATCTAAGCAAACGCCAGACGACCGAAGAGCTGGTTCTCGACGCAGATCAGGAAAAAGAAGTGCGTTTCTATGAGAAAGTGAAACGGCTTCTCACCCGGATCGACGAGAAGGACCGCCAGCTCCTGCTGTACATGGCCCAGAAACTGGCGAGCCGATAAGCTGCTTCGTTTCATTGCACTGGTGTGGTGTCTCTGACTGAAAACAGAGGCAAAGGGTGATTTATTTCCACTCGATGGCGCCGGGGGGCTTCGGAGTTATGTCGAAGACAGCCCGGTTCACACCCTTTACCTCGTTGACGATTAGGGTCGACAACCAGTGAAGTCGTGTCGGTGGTAGTTGGACCCAATCAGTGGTCATACCATCCGCGGATTCTACTTCTCA
>PLWR01000474.1 GCA_003165615.1 Acidobacteriota bacterium
CGCTTATTAATGCAACTAAGCACTAATGCTTCCCCACGACGGAAACCGTCCGGAGCTGATGCGTATGATTATGACACACCAGGCTGCAGGAGTTCGATGCACGGCTGTACGAGATGGGTGTCGCGCCGTTGGGGGCGACAACCTTGATATCGAAGTTTACAAGGCGCTCGCCGGAAACAGTGCCCGATTGCGCGCCCATTCCGTGGGCCGTATGGCAAGCCGAGCAGGAGAAGCCATCCTGTCTTACGTGGCGGGCGTGTTCGCTGAAGCTGGAGTTATTCATGACCTGATTGAGGTCGTGGCACTTGGCGCATAGAGCATAGGGACCGCCGCTCGCACCGCCCTGAGCGCTCAAATTGGCATTCGGAAACAGGTTGGTAATGGTTGTGCCGGGCGCCCCTGCCTGGCTGAATTCATAGCGGCGCTCCAGAATGTGCAGGAAGATTGAACCATGCGGTCCGCTCGGTCCATTGCCGCCGAATTCGCGATTGTCGTTACTATTGTGACAGTCAGTACACAGGATGCGGACGCCCATGCCGCGCCCGATGGTCGTACCGTCAAGGTTCAGCATGTTCGACCGCAGGCTCGGTTGCGGAAACGGGCTGGTGCGGTCGTGGAACACCGGGTGACTGGAAGTGGCAGAGGTGCTGAATTCCGGAATCACGTTGAGGGCATCGCTGGCGGAGACTGCCCAGATAGGCGTATAGCCATAAATAGCCTTTACCTGTTTGGCCGTGCTGGTGCCATGGCAGCGCAGACAGTTCTCGTACTGGTTGCTGGCGGTGGTGATGACGGTCTTCCCGTCCGAGGCGCTGATCCCCGCCACCTGGGCCTGGGAGGGGCGAATCAACGGCGCCGCAGTGAAGGACGTGACCTGGTTGGAGGAATGCGGATTGTGGCAGTCCACGCAGGTGACATGGCGATTTTCGTTCAGCAATGCCCCTTCATGGGGTAAGTGAGTGCTATCCCCTGCCGAGAAGGCATGGCCATACTTGGGGGCCACGGTTTCGGCAAGGATATTGGCCGTGGGGGGAGACGTATTCGAACTGCCATTATGGCAAACGACGCAGGCTTGGTCATCAGCAGCGCGCAGCAGTGAGTTGCTCCCCTGGGCGTTATGCGTGGCATGGCAGGAAGAACACGCATTCCTGGCCACGGTGCCATACCTTCCCAAGGTAATCTGTGCCTTGCTGGTAACACGCCCTTTCGAAGTTGTCGACGTGGTTTGAACGGTGATCTGGCTCGGCACGCGGTTGGAAGCAGTGGCGTGGATGCTCATTGACCATCCACCAAGAGGATTGATTTTGGTCGCGTTGGGGTTGGCGGTGAGAGCTGTCCCCCCCAATGGCAGCACATTTTGGCCTGGTGTCGGGCGGATCAGACCCATTCCCTTTCCGCTGGGAACCGTATTGTGGCAGGCCTTGCACAGAGCACCGCCGGTGTTGTCGATCACGAGAAAGTAGCCACCGGGGTCGGTGTTCTGTATGTGAGGATTGTGGCAACTCCCGCACTGCACATTTCCATCGAAAAGCCGTACATGGGCATCGCCCGTCGAGGGGGGCGTCGTAACCAAGGGCGGAACCAGGTCGCAAGTCCCAGTGGCAGGGCACGTTATGGGAAGGTCAAAGTTGATGGGGTGCATCGTGGAGAGGTCGGTGGTAAGGATGTCCCCGGGGATCCAGGTTCCGGAAATCGGAACCTTGCCGTAAGGGATCAGCGCCCCCGGGGACCCGCCCACCGTACCATCATGGCAGCTTAAACAAAGGGTGCTGTTTGTGCCGGGTGGCAGTTTGGGAAGAGCCTTGTTGGTCATGGTCGTGCTGCTATAAGGCGTGTAGGACTGCACGCTGGAGAGCTTCTGGTCCCAAAGGGGGGTTTGGGCGACGCCCTGGGTGCCATTCAAACCGGAGTGCGGAGCATGGCAATACAGACAAGAACCTGCCAGCGTGCCTTTAACGGGCGATGCGCCCCCTGGGGAGAGGTCATGCATGCCAATCACATCGGGGTTCGATTGCGCCCACGCCACGCCGGCGAAAGCAAGCAGGATCGCCACCAAGGCACCAAGGCACAAGGACAGGAGACAGGAGAAAGGCCGCCCCATTCTGACTCCCGACTTCTGACTTCTTTCTCCTTGTCTTCGTGTTCTAGTGTTGATCATTCTTCCCCAACGCGAAATACTGAAAAACCTGAACGCGGCGATTATAGGAATCCACCACAAACACGCGGTCACTTTGATCAATGAACAGGCCGGAGGGCAACTGAAATTCCCCAAATCCCGTGCCCTGCTGTCCAAAGTAATAGAGCAATCGCCCCTGCCGGTCGAAGACCTGCACCATCCCGCTCAAACCTTCGACAACGTAAAGATGCCCCTCTGAATCCCGGGCAATTCCCTTGGGCCGGAACAAGGAACCCACATCTGCGCCAAGCTCGCCAATGGCGTATTGGAACTTCCCGGCGCGATCGATAACCTGCACGCGGAAGTTCATGGCGTCAACCACCAGCAGGTCCTGACCGTCGAGCCGCAATTCCGTGGGAAAGTTGAATTGTCCTGGACCTGTGCCCGGCGCTCCGATCTTCTGTAATACTCTGCCCTCCATATCGAGCAACCAGATCTGGTTGCGCAAAGTATCCGTTACGTAGATGTGCCGGGACGGGGAATCAACCGCGATTCCGGTTGCCCGTTTGAAAAATCCTTCGCCCTTTATACTGGCGATGACGCGCTGAAACTTCCCCTTGGCATCAAAGACAAAAATTTTGCCCTCGTAGGAATCGGTCACGTAGATGTTGTCATCGGCATCCACGGCGACGCACTGTGGTGAACTCAGGCCATCGGTGTCCTTCTGGCGGGAGATGAATTTGTATTTGTGCTGGGCAAAATCAAAGATGTGAATTCCGGCCGCCCCCGGATCGGTCACGATAATGCGGCCCTGCGAATCAGTCACCACACTGTAGGGATTAATCAGGTCATGGAATTCGGGTTCACCTGCCACCGCGTCCAGCAGCCGGCCCCAGAAGCGGCGGTTGCTTCTTACTTCCTTCTCTGACCTGATGCTGCCTTCATACCGCAGCTTGCGTCCGCCCTGCAGCTCTAATTCCGGTACGGTAACGGGACCTGCCGTTCTTGTTTTCGTCCCCGCCATGGCGGCAGCAGGCAGCAGCAGAATGACGAGCAGGCAGGTCGGCAGGCAGGCACATGGGGAGTTGGGAATGATTCCCCCTCTGCTGTTCTCCCCATCTCTCCATTTGCCTGACTGCCGGCTTTTCATCTCCGCACTGCCCATCTGCCGAGTTGCCCGATCAAAAGAAGTTGAACCATCTCATAACCCCGACATAATACGACCCTGCGACCACCGGCGGGGCATTGGAAGTGCTGAATCCCTGAAGCAGCCGGCTGTACCCCGCCTGGAAGCTCAACTTGCGGAAATGGTACAGCATCAGAAAAAACATACTATCACTATTGTTGTTCGAGGTCGTCAGGCTACCCTGGGTCCCACTCAGCCCCTTGCCATAGTTGGCAGACAGGGTCAATCCGCGGAGCGGACTCGACCCAAGTCCCACCGAGTAAGACCTCCCGCTAAACAGCACCACCGATGCCGGATTGACGACGGGAAGGGGGAGAGGGTTGTTGACCAGGCCGGTGGAAGTTAGAAGCGCATTCCCGCTGGACTTCGAGTATGAGCCGCTGATGTTGAACCGGGGCAGGGAAAGCGAAGAGGAGTAACTTTGGCTGGAGTTGCCGGAATTGGGCTCATTGGTCAGCAGGCTTTTCGATCCCGCCGCGTAAGCGCCCCAATACGATTTTCGCCCAATCCGGCGTCCGACGCTGCCATTGTAGGTATAGCTTGACGTGGTATAGGCAATGAGAACGGTCTGGGTGTTCTGCGAGTAGGAAAAGCCGCCCGCCAAATTCCAGTTCCGGACCAAATGCGAGTAGTTGATGGCCGTGTTGAGCCCCAATGCCCCCTGGTGGTTGGTATCGACATAAGTCTCCGTCAATCCCAGGATGCCGTTGAAGGAGCCGCCCCAGAGCATATTGGAATAGTCGGCGGTGCCGTTGACGTCGTCGGAGGCGAACGACTCTCCCCAAAAGGTTTGCTGTTGGCGTTCGGCGTAGAGGCGAAGATAGAGGTGCCGCGCCGGCATGTCGTAATTGGCATAACCGGTCATGCTGAGACTGTGCGATGACTGTTGGGCCTCGTCCCCCGGCAGAATTGCGCCTTCTGTCAAGAGGGTGTTATAGAGCGTTCCCTCCAGGTTGTCGGTATAATAGGTATTCTCCCCCACATTCAGGTGCGCCCTGGGGGCAAACGAGACTCCGCCGTTTAGCGTATCGACGCTGGTTTTGTATCCGTCGCTGAAGTTGGGATCCACCAAATCGGTGCTGATGTCAAATCGGGTGGCCGAGGCGACAAAGTTTCCATGCCATGGCAAGTCGTGTCCCACGCCAAAGAAGAAGGAATTGGAGCCGGAGTTGGATTGTTCTTCCTCCTCACCGGACAGGAACTCAGGCGTGGCACCCTTGGAGCCCATGTACTGATAGCCCCCGTTGAGTTTAAAACCCGCAATCTGATACGAGGTCATTGCCGAAAAAGTGTCATCATGCAGGGTCCCTCGGCTGTTCGCCCCATATATTGAATAAGAGCTGTTACTATTCGAGAAACTCAGGCTAACAGCAGGTAGATCGTCCAGGTGAAGCCCCCAGTTGATGGACAGCGTATCGCTGTTCCCGTGCGTGGTGTAGTTGGCTAGGCCGGGAATACCGTAGTTCCCCGTGGCGTCGTAAGTGGTGGCATAGCTGATCGAGCCGGGGAACTGGCTGCCCCCAAAGACCGTGGCCGTGGCGGCAACCCCGCTGCTGGCGGTCATCGACTGGAAACTGGAATTTAGACGCGATTGATTGTAGAAGGGCTGTACATCGAAGGAGAGGAAATCGGCATTATGGTAGAAGCCGGAAAAGTCAGCAACTCCGGCGCCAGCGACGCTGTGGTCCGAACCAGCGGTGCTCGAGTAGTCATCGATATAACCCGCCGACACGTTGGCGTTCAGATTTAGATTGGCCTCACCGGTCTTCATCTGCGCTGACGCACATGGGACAAAGACCCATACGAAAAGAACGAGAGTGGGTGCGAATCTTTTCACAGCAGATGACATTTTGCACGCGGTCCGCCAAAGCCCGGCTAAAAATCCTTAACCACTAAGGCAATAGGACGCAATAAGCAGGAAACGGAATACAGCAGGCATCCAGCGCGGCCATGGGCTGCATGGCGTGGACTGTTTACCGCTCTCTCGGTGACTTTGCCGCGTCTCTTTACGCCTTTTCGATCTTGGCGTTCTTGCTCAGCTTCGCTGCCAGAGCGGAACGAAGTTGCTCTTGCTTATCCTTCGTCAGCTTCTCGAGCAACGGGGCCTTGACGCTTTCAAACGATTGCATGCCGGCAGGAAGGTGAGCGTTCAGCCGCAGGATGGTGTACTTGTTGGAGTCAAACTCAATAATCTTGCTAACCTGGCCGGGCTGCATGGCCGCCAGGGCTTTCACCACCACGGGGGGAAGCTTGGAGATGTCAGCCGCTTTGTGGTCACCCATCATTACATGGAAATCGTCTTCGGAAATCTTTTCGGCCAGCAGCCCGAACTCGTCATAACTCTTGGTGGCCTGGGCCTGGCGCAGGGCGTTATCCACACGCTGGCGCGCCTCCTGCAACTGCACGGGGGTCGCGCCCGCCGGTGGCAAGATCGAAATACTCTGAAACGCGAAGGATTCCGGCACGCGGAAGCGCTCCGGGTTATGGTCAAAGTAAGCCTTCGCCTCCGCCGTGGAAACCACAGCCTTTTCCGTCACCTCTTGCTTCAGAAACTTGTCAATCAGCAACGAACGCTCCACTTTGGCTTGCAGTAACTTTTGCGAATCATGGAACTCGGCGTGGAGGAACTGCTGAAATTCCTGTGGGGAACTGAACTGCTGGCGGAATTCCCCCATGGCGTGCGCCACCTGAGCGGGCGGCACGGTCACATTGCGGCGCCGGGCCTCCTGATACACCAATTCCTCAAAGATGATCATCTTCATCGCGCCGTCGCGGATGTCCGCCACCATGCTTTGCGGAAACCCGTTATGCACGCGCGCGTAAGGGAAGATCGTGAACATTTCCCGGAGCAGGTCCTGATCCGTCAGCGTTGTCCCGTTCACCCGTACTACCGGCCGGCCCACCGGCACGACCATGGCGCCAGGGCGATTATCCATGGCCGACTGGATTACCACCGGAGTATGGGAGGCCACCTGGGCCGAGGCCGAGCTGGCCACCAGGAATGTTAAACACGGAACAAGGCAGGTGAGAAGCAACAGTTGCTCCGTGACCGAAGGCAAATGCCGCCTTTTCCTTTCACCTGTCCCCTGTAAGCTATTACCGAGTTCCTTTGGTGCCTTGGTGCCTTGATGCCTCATACTTTTATTCCCTCTCTAACCCGCGCGAAAGAACCGGGGGGTAGGGACGACGTGGAGGGTCGTCCCTACTTCTCCGATCAAACATCCAGAAGTGCAGACTACGTGGTTGGCACGGTCAAGCCCTTCATTTCGTTGGACTCGCCACCGTGGCAGTTGCGGCAGAACTGTGCTACTGAGTTGCCGCCGGTTGTGGGGGCATATTCGCCCTTAATAAAGAACATCGTCGGATAAGCACCGGTGCCGTTCTTGTACACGGTCATGCTGTGCTGATCGTGGCACGTTGTGCAGGTTACCGCGGTAACAACGGCGCCACCATTGGCAGAGGCCAATGACACTGCCTTGGTGGTACTCCAGAAAGAAGCTTTGTAGTCGGTCCCCACGAATATCTTGGAAGCGGTTCCGTTCATTGTTATGCCCACTGCCCCGCCGCCGGTGCAGTCCCAGCCATAGCTAAAGGTGGCGGAGTTGCAGGTGACGACGGCGTTGACGCCCACCGGGTGGTCGTTGTTATAGGCCGTCCCGTTGGCAGGGGCTGCCGAACCGAGCAACGTCGGGGCCGTCCCGCCCACGATGGGCAAGGCCTCGACGGTCACGCCCGTCATCATCCCGCCTTTTGCCAGAGTGCCGTCATGGCAGCTCAAACAGAAGAGGACGGTGACGCTGGCGTCTTTTTGTTGAAACAAGCTATTGAGATTTGCGGAAGTGGGCAGCGTAACCGGATAGTTGGCACCGGGGGAGTTGCCATCGCCAGAGAAGTTGAAGGTCTGTCCATACAGGGGAGTAAGGTCCTGACCCCACAAAGCGTACATACCGTTGTTGGGGTCGCTGGTCTGGCCCGTCAAGCTATTGGTGCCAGGGGTAACATGGTTGCCGGCGGAACCGCTGTGCGGAGCGTGGCACATGACGCAGCCACGGCCGTAACCGTTGTGCGCGCCCAGTACGTCGGCCCCTATCGCGGTGTTGAAATTGCCGCTCATGGAGGGAGGAGTGCCAGGTGTCGGGAACGGAGTGTTCTGCGCCAGCCCCAGACTCGCCGCGGCCAGTACGACAGCAATCAAAAGAGAGAGTTTCTTCATATTCGTACAAAGACCTCCTAAGGTGTATTTAATTCTCACACAGCCCGTGGTCTTGCTTTGGACCGCGTTCTGACCATCCGTCGACAGCCAAAACTTGTGGCAGCGCTAATGCGCTGCGGAATCCTGCGTGGCCGCCATTTGCGCATTGGCCGGCGGCGTTTGATTGAGCGAGCCCTTCTGTTCAGGCGCTGCCGCGCCGGCGGGCTTCGCAGCGCCGGCATCTTGCCGGCTGCTAGGCGGGGTTACGGCGGACTTCTGTGCGCCGCTCTCACGGCGGGCTTTTAGATCAGCCGCCTCCGCGTCTGTAATGTAACGGAACACCTGTACCCGGCCGGGAAACGTCTCGGAAACGACCACTTGATTGGACGGCCCGATGGCGATCCCCCAAGGGCCCATGAACTGGCCCGGGTAATATCCCGTCCCGCCGAAGTAGATCAGCAGGCGCCCGTTCTGATTGAAAACTTTCACCATATTCTGGGCAGCATCCACCACCCAGATGTGCCCGTCGCAATCAATGGCAATGCTCTTGGGCCGCTCAAAGTCCGCCGGAGCATCCCCGTTCTTGCCGAACGTGCTGATAAACTCGCCGTCGGCGTCGAAGATCTCAACCCGATTATTAAAGGTGTCGGCCACGTAAAGGTTGCCGTCCTTGTCCACGGCCACACCCTCGGGAAGAGAAAATGTTCCCGGCTCGGTCCCGCCGTGCTTGGTGCTGGGCTTGCCAATCTGGCGCAAGTACTTGAAGTTATCGGCATCAAAAACATCCACCACATCGTTGCCGGTGTCGGCCACATAAACGAACCGATTCTCACGATCGATGGCCACGCCCCCGGGCCGAACCAGCGTCTCTCCTCCGAAGACCCCTGCCAGATCGTGCTGGGGAGTGAAAACCAGAACGCGATGCAGCCGGGAGTCAACAACAAATAGGCGGTCATCATCGTCCAGGGCCAGTCCCGCGATCAGCGCCATGTTTGCCTGCCGGCCGTTGCCGACCAGTTCGACATGATCCTTCTTCTCCGGGTCGAAGATGAAGACCGCACCCACACCCTGGTCTGCCGCATAAATCTTGCCTTTGGAATCGACGCCCACTCCATAGGTACGAATCAGTTGGAAGGGAAGGTTCTTAGCCTTGTTCTCTTCCGCGGGCAGCGTGCCTGCCAGGCGGTCCATCCACGTCGCCTTGCTCGCCTTCTTCGTGAAGAGGTTGGGATCGATCTTTTCTCCCGTATAGAGATCCTTGAACGTAATGCGGGGAATCGCCGGGGGGTTGGGCCATACAATCTTGGCGGGATCAAAATAGCCCTTCGTCCGCTGCTGGCCTAAAGGCACAGGAGGGGGAGCGTTATTGCCCTTGTTCTTACCCGCATGGAGGGGCGTTGGGGAAAGCAGCAGCAAGTACCCAATCAACCATAGAGACAGTGAAATAAGGAGGTTGCGTACTGGCTTTTGCCCGTTTGCACTGTGAAACAATACCGACCCGCTCCTGAACACCTTATTGACCTCCCTCTCGTGCTCAAGCTCGCCGCCCGCCACTAACCACTCGCCATTAGCCACGGTCTTATTTCCCTCCCATGCGAATATCGGACAGGTCCAATCCATTGAAGTGGCAGGACTGGCAGAATTTCATATCGTTCTTCTGGTCTTTCACCAGCATCCCTTGCTGATCCCCTGAGTGCGGTTGATGGCAGGTGAGACAGTTCATCTGAATCACGGTCTTTGTCTTGGGGTTCATGACGTCGGAAACCGGGTGGTTCTCGATGGGGTGTCCGATACCGTATTTCAGAGGCAAGATGGGCACTTTACTGAAGTAGTTTTCCGGCAGCTTCACCTTGCCGTTGAAGATGGTCACCAAGTGCTCGTTTTCCACTTTCTGCGGGCTGGCGTCGGGCCCGTGGCACTCGAGGCACAGTTCGTTCACGTTCGCCAGGCGCAGCAGATGAGCGTTGTTGCCGCCGTGCGGTTCGTGGCAGGTGGCGCATCCCAGGTCAGAGGCCGGCTGGTGCACGTGCTTCTTCTTTAAATCCTCGACTTGTTTGGGGTGGCACACCAGGCACGCCGCCACGGGGCCGGGCTGCAAGAACCCTGGCGACTGCCCGGCGTGCGGATTGTGGCAAACCGTGCAGTCCTCTTGCGCGCCCGGGTGGGGAACCTTGGCGGAGGCAATCTGCTTGGCCTGCTCTTCATGGCACATCCCGCAGGTGGACTTCACGTCTTTCTGCGTCAGCACCACTTTGCCGTCCTTGGCGGGGGCGTGACAATCGTCGCACTCCTGGTTTTGAAACGGGTTGTGCTGAAACGCCTGCATCAGGTGCGGCGAATTGGACTGGTGGGCATCGTGGCACTGGATGCAATCCGCTGTCTCGAAGGGTTGGCCATGATGGGCCTTGACGAGCTTTTCGTCCTTTACATCATGGCAGTCAATGCACAAGGCGGGAGCGTCTTTGGTCAGGTGATAGGCGAATTCGCGTTGCTGGGGATCGCCAGACTTGTGAATAAGATGGCAGGTGTCACAACCGCCGTCGAGCGCCGGGTGGCGGCTGCCGCCCTTGGCCACGTGCACGCCAACGTCATGGCAGGTGAGGCAGAGGTTTTGCGTCTGGTCGCCTGACATGGGTTTCAACAGAAGCGCCGGGTTGTCAGACTTGTGCGGATCGTGGCATTTCAGACAATCCCGAGCGTCGGGAGGATGGATCCTGCCCGTGATCGTGGAAGGGTTCTTGTCTTTGTGGCAGGTGTAACACAGGTTCGCGGGCGTGGGCGTGATCAGCTTTACGTGGGTTACGTCTTTGTTCACCCGCACTTCGTGACAACTCAGGCAGCCACCCTTGATCGTGGAGTGCGCCGACTTCGCTTTGGTTTTGTCCGCGTGGCACTCAATGCATTTCGCCGCGTCGACGTTCGCGTCGAGCGGAGGGTGCTTGGCTGCCTCTAGACGCGGGACCGTCAAACCGATTAGCAGGGCAGCTATCAGGACCCACTTCATAGGCGCCCCCCGCAAAATGAGCCCTGAAGCACGGGGGCATCCTGATATATCCCATTTAAAACCGTAGAGTTGCGGCGGTATCGCGGAGAGAGGTTGTCGGCTCCGCCCCTTGCCTCCGCCGCCTTGTGCAGCAGGTGCTCCGCCTTGCTGGCGTGGGGATCGTGGCAGGAGAGGCAGTTGATCTCCGCGCCAACTTTCCCAGTCGCGTTGACGGTAACTTGGTCGCTCGCCTTGCGAGGCGCATTGTTCTTAGTGTGCCCCTCGCCGATCTTAGGGGCGGTCTTCCACAACGCAAGGTCGTAAACCCTACCATCTAAAAGTGTTACAATCTTGGCTCCGGGGTTCACTTTGGCCTCGGGCTGGTTCAGCATGTGGCAGCCAAGGCAGAGCGTGCTCACCGCGGCACGCGTTTGGGCCTGGTAATCTCCGGCGTGAGGATCGTGGCAAATCAAGCACTGCCCTGCTTTGTAGGGCCCGTGCTGCACGAGATCCTGTTTGATTTCATGACACTTAGCGCATAGGTTCCCACCCGTGGCCCGGAGCGTGACGGTCGTTTGGTTGTCCCTGGAGGCCGCTTGATGGCAGTTCTCACACCCCATCCCCACCGCCGTATGAACAAATTTTCCCTGATTCTTGGCGGGATGGCACTTCAGGCAGGTTTCGGTCTTCAGGTCCAAAGATTCGACATAGGGGTGTTCCGCAGAATCAGCAGCGGAAAGTTTGCTGACCCTCGACGCCCAAACTGACGATGTAACCAGAAGGAGTAGCAGGCCCCCTTTGGAGCCTTCGGATGATCGAGTTTTAGGAGAGTCGTTCTTTGTAAACATGGCTTTGAAACCCGCCGTGCTGTAGCTAGACAGCAAGGGTTTAGCCAAAGATGTGAATTCTTTGTCCGTTTATGCCGTTAGAAACCGTTAATTTTCTATATGTTCCAGACAGGCAAGATTTCACCCTCGGCGATGTGTGGTGCTTTGCATCATAGTGCGCTAATTTACTCAATACTACGAATTCTAATGGGGTTACTCACGTATACGGGTCTACCTATGAGATATAGAGATTTTTGTAACACTTTGTCATGTCAACGGGGGGCTCTCCACTGTGCGCATTTGCTGGCTGGTACCTTCGTTTAGCATAAGGGGCTCTTGTAAAACATTCAAAGTTCACAGTTCTTGACGGTGAGCCAAAAATTTGACAATTATCACCTCTTCCCCGTTCAAATGCTCGAACCTCGCAAGCGCGTGCTGGTGTCATTTGCAAGAAACGGGAGCTCATCATTCCCGCGTCGGCGGGAATCCATTCTGCCAGTTATAGAAAATGTGCCGACGACGGACTGGATTCCCGCCTTCGCGGGAATGACCGGTGTTTCGAAGCGGATTCCCATTCCAAATGACACCAGCACGCGCAAGCGGATCCAACTGACAGATTCAATTCCATCTGCGGATTCCGGTTGACCCCTGGCAGTCATTTCGGCCACTATAAACCGGCCAAAGCTGCAATGGCATATTCTGGACGGGGGATTTGAAACATGTCGCAAGAAGACAAGGATCGTCAACCTGGCGAGGCAAGCAAAAACGTTGGACAACCATCCCAACCTACGGCCACAATTCCGGATGAAATGCGTGCCGTGGTGTTGGACGGAACCGGCTTCTCCCATTTGGGAGTGGGCAAGGTACCTACGCCCCGCCCGGGCCCGCAGCAGATGTTGGCGCGCGTGGACGCCGCCGGGATTTGCACTTCGCTCATCAAGTTGATCGAGCAAGGGCCGAACCATCCGCTCCTTTCCGGTTGGGACATCACGCGCTTTCCCGTTACTCTCGGCGATGAAGGTTCCGTAACTCTGGTCGAGGTCGGCGCTGACCTGCGCGCGCGCTACAGCCCCGGCCAGCGGTATGTGATCCAACCTGCCGTGGATAGCGCGCCCATCAACCATCGCGAGCGTTACCGTGACCACGCCCGCGGAGTCAACAAGGTGGCGGTGGGCTATACTCTGGGCGGGCACTTGGCGGAGTACGTCCTGGTCAGCGAGGAGATTCTCGCCGCCGGTTGTTTGCTTCCAATTCCCGACGCCACGCTGCCTTATGCTCATGCGGCATTGAGCGAGCCTTTCTCCTGCGTCATCTCGGCGCAGGATCACCACGTCCACCTGACGCAGGCGAACCCGCTTGGTCCGCGCGGAGTGGTGAAGGGGTTGAAGTCCGGTGGCGTGACCGTAATTCTTGGCGCGGGCGCCATGGGACGCATGCACGTCGCCCTGGCCATGAGCTATCGGCCCCGCGCGATTGTGGCCGCGGACCTGGTGGAATCGCGCCTGGAAGTGGTGAGGAGGTTGTTTGGCCCGCGCGCTGTGGAACTGGGCATCGCCCTTCGCACGCTCAATCCTGCACATGAGGATTTGAAGCAGGTTCTGAACGACTTGACGAATCATGCCGGTGCAGACGATGTCATTGTCGCCGTCGGTGTGCGCCAGGTTATTGCCGATGCTCAGGCGCTGGTGGGTCGCGGCGCTGTCCTGAATCTTTTTGGCGGATTGAAAAAGGGCGAGGACACGGTGGGATTTGAAACCAGCCTGGTGCATTACAAAGAAATCAACATCACCGGTTCCAGCGGCGGCTCGCCCTGGGATGTGGCGCGCACGCTGGAGTTGATGGCCGCGCATGAAATCGACGCCGGCGATCACATTGCGTGCATCGGTGATCTTGCCCACACGGCTGATTTCCTGCAGATGATCAAGGCGCAATCGATCGACGGCAAGGCGGTGGTTTATCCGCATCGGAGTACGGACCGGATCCTTGAGGTAAAATCCTGGACGGCGCAGGATGAGCAGGACTATTTGCATGGTCACCGCTAAGACACCAAGACGCCAGGAAAAGCCGGGAACTGGCAAGCAAATGCTCCTGGTTTTTGAGGTTCTGAAATTCGCTTCCCTTGGCGCCTTCGTGTCCTGGTGGTGACCTTTTGGAGTTAACCCATGCCATTGACCGGCCATCGCACTTTTGTAGGTTTCGGTTTCGGGGCCATTCAGGCGGGCCTCTTTCTCTATGAAGCTTTTCGCGCCGGAGGTTTCGCCCGGCTGGTGGTGGCAGAAGTCGAGCCGGATACCGTCGATACCCTTCGCCGCCACGCCGGTTGTTATGCGGTCAACATAGCCCTCCACGATCGCGTGGAAACCGCGCGCGTTGGTCCGGTGCAGATTGAAAACCCCGCCGCGCCTCAGGACATCCTGCGTCTGGTGGATGCCGTGGCTGAGGCGGAAGAAATCTCCACTGCCGTGCCCAGCGTCGGTTTTTATACCGGGCCGGAGCCCGGCAGCATTCATCGCATCCTGGCGCA
>PLWR01000257.1 GCA_003165615.1 Acidobacteriota bacterium
CCTCGGTGGCGATCAGAGATGTCAGAGCAACATCATTCTGAAACCGCTACCGCAGGAGGGCAACTGTTGACTTTCTACAAACACCTGTTTTGGACAAGAGTGCCCGCCCATCACCCGCTTCGTACTTCGCGTAGATCCCCTACAGGTCTAAGGCCTCCACCACCTCCGCCACAAATCGCGCCAGGTGGCCCTCCGGCAGCCAATCCTGCAACGAGGGATGGAGCAAGTACGCTTGATTCAAATCGCAACTCCTGAACCGTTTGCCCATAACCTCATCTTACAACCCTTACTCATCCTGTCAATAAGAACAACCCCCTGCCGCGGAACAATCCGCAGCCTTTCCCTGTTAGGTATCAAAATCTATTTCCGACAGGCTCCTGGCCGACCTTGGCCCCGTGGTGTGGGTCAATCCAATCCCGGCGTCAAGAGGCGTTTCTACGACGCGGGGGAGGCCGGCCTCTCCGTCTCGGTTTCCCCCCAGCTCTTCCTCAACAACCCCGGCGACGCCGTCCGTCGTGGAATCACTCCCGCCAGCCAATTCTTCCGCCTGCCCGTCGAATTCTCCAAGAAATTTGGCCCCGTGGGGGTGGATTACGAAGCTGGTCATCAGTTTGTGCGCAAAGGGCCGAACGGCTGGATCAACGGGCTTGTCCTCGGCCACGATTTCACCAAGAAAGTCGAATTGGATATGGAAATTTATTCCCAGGGAACTTTCCATCCATCCGGCATCCAGCCCACGGTCGACATTGGCGGTCGCTACAAACTCCATAGTCCGATAATCATTCTCTTCATGGCCGGACGCAGCTTTGAACCAACCCGCCCCAATCAGCCCTATGTCATCGGTTATTTCGGCATTCAACTCCTGCTGCCCCCCAAGTCCTACAAATCCGATTGACCCTGCACCCTCAATTCTCCTCCGGGATCAACGTCCGATGGGAACAGTATCTTCGGCACCCATCCGCTGATGGCGGGAACGGCGTCTTTCAACGACGAGAGGAGTGTACAAGTGCAACCCAAGATGAGCACCATAGCCAGCGGATGAAGAATGAACGAGTTTTCTATCCGGCAGAGGCGGACCGCCGAGATTGTCGCTCTGCACTGTGGTGTTACCTTAATTGTTCTGCAGGTATGCGGGAAGGATTAGCGCCGCTGCTTAATCGGCAGTCTGATATGGAGGTGGTTGCGCAGGCAAGTGACGAGGGCGCAGCCATTGAAATGTTCCGTCAGGACTAGCCGGATGTTACGCCAATCGACCTGCAAGTGCCGCCGACGCCGTTTTTGACTTCCGCCGATTACCTTGAGACGAAGCGATTGTCGATGGCTTTCTGGAGTATTTTCTCAAACGTTTCCCAGGAGCAGCCGTTGCTTTCCGTTGCGGATTCACAACCCGGAACCGTAACCTCTTCCTTTGCGGGTGGCGCGGCAAGGGTAAGGGGAGTGGCGCTTCGCATCTGCGGGAGCGTCTGCGCAAGATACTGCGTGCGGACGAAGAATTTTGCCGTGCCCGGCTGCTGCCACAACGAAAAGATGAGCGCACCCCCGGGTGGCGTGTCGTCCGGCTGATACCCTGGCAAGTGCCAGGAAAGGCCGAGCATGCCGGAAAGATTCGAGAGATTGGTATCGTGCCCCGACAAGATCAGGACTGCGGCTCCCGGAGAGCCCAGCGCTCCCGGCACCGCCTTCCCGGATTCCGCTTGCTCCATTGACAGCAACACATGATCGAAAAGGTTGGAACCCCTTGCCCGAGCGAGATAAGGGGCACGCCGCGTCAGGTCCGAGGCAAGCGCGTGGAGTTCAAGAATGCGTAACAAGTTATCCGCATCAAGGCGCCCCCAGCCCAGATCTTTGCCTTGCATTCCATTCGTGTATTCGAGCAACAGGTCCTCACCCAGGGTCGATGCTACGCTCAAGGCTTCACTGATTTGAACGGATTTTTCGGTTACAGCAACACTGAGGTCTTCCGGAGGCTCGATCCGTTTCTGCGGCGGCCTTCCACCTCCCACCAGCACCGACGGAAGTGCATCAAAAGCGGCACGATGCAAACTCAGGAAATGTTTTGCCTTGTCACCCAAGCGCTCTTGCACCGCCTTGGCAGCCATTTCCAAATCCGCTTTCGCTATTCCGGCCGCACTGGGATCGAAAAGCGGGTCGCGGCTGCCCTCCGGCGCCGAATGGACAGCGACGGCGCAACCCGGGAGCAAAGACTCTGCCAAAGCGCGGCCTGTCTCGAGCGTTCGCTGGTCCGTGTCCGCATGAATGTAAACTCGTCCCGCATCTCCGCACCCCTGAGGTCTCAGCAGGCGTTCGCGGGACAGCCACTCGCGGTAGTAGGCCCCCATAATCTGCATGAGGACTCGGCCATGCGGGGTAAGATATCCGGGAGGAACGCCCCAATCCGGCCATGGCTCTGCCTCATACTGATTGAGGCGATCGGATGTCCACGTGGGTGAGCGCACTCCGTGCCGGCTGATGATGACCACGTAACGCAGTTGCGGCGGGGCGGCGCGGCCTGCGGCTGCAACACCGGTACACACCCCCCACGCCGCTATGAACAAGAGCACAGTTTGAAAACGTCTCAACGCAACCTCACAATGCAGGCCAACCATCTGGTCCCCACTGATCTCTAGCGGCCATAAACCAGAACGCGGAAGGTTCCCAGAGCGGCTCGCTGCTGTGGACGGGGCTGGCCCGGAGTAGCCGGTGGACCAAAATCTGCTGTGTCCACGAACAGGTTGTGGGTTTTGGTATCGAGTCCCATCGTCTTGGCCCCGAACTCGGTTTTGAGGGTCTCGACCTCGCTGAATTTGTCCGGCGAGTCTTCGTGGAAGATATGGATCATCCCCTCGCGGGTGGAGGCGAAGATCATACCTGTTGCCGGTTCATAAGCAGCGGCATCCGTGCCCCCCGAGATCGGGAACGACTGGATAATCTCGCCGCTGTCGGCATCCGTCACTACGAACATTTGAGGGTTGCGGCCGGCGCTGAAAAGCCGCCGGTGCTCTAGGTCCATCGCGAGGGCCGTGGGCTTTCCCGCCGGAGCAACCGGCCAGCGCGACTTGATCGTCAATGTGCGGGAATCGATGGCGATGACTTCGTTCTTGTCTTCCATATTGATGTAAACAGTTCCCTTGCCGTCGGTGACGGCGAATTCAGGGGCACCGCCCAGCGCTAGGGTCCCCACCACGGTTCCGCTCCCGGCATCGATCACGGTGGAGCTGTTGGGTTCTCCATTCTGGGCAAATACACGTTTGGAGGCGGGATCATAGATAACAGAGTCAGCGTCCTTATCGGCGTTCACCTCGCCGGTCACCTTGAGGGTCTTCAGGTCGAAGATGATTACTTTTCCCTGGGCTCCGTCGGTGATGAATCCGCGGCCAAACCCGCTGGCGATGGCAACCCCGTGGTCCTGTTTCAAACCCGTGATATTGCCCATCAGGCTGCCGCTATCAGCGTCGATGACTTTAATCTCCGTGCCATGTGACAGGTAGACGCGGCGCGCGGAGGAATCCACCGTGATGTAGTCGAAGTATTCCCGTGTACTACCCTCGGCTGCGCCGAAATTGTATTTACTGAGCAGGTGATAACCGCCCGTGGCGGCCATCGCCAGAGCAAATGAACTGAGCAGGAAAAAAGATACGCCAGGCGCAATACGGCGTGGGGCTGATAATGACTTCACGTGGAACCCTCCGTTCAACTGAATATAAGCAGTTCCGCTTAAGAATCGAGGCCGAGGATTCCGACTCTCAGGAGTCAGAACCCTCGGCCCGCGATTTCGCACCACTGCTTATTTACCCGCGCCGCTTTCCCAGTGGGGAAAGAGGTAATTGTCGCCATTGGGACCATTGATGCCGTACGCGGCGCCGTCCTGGTAGTTGTACTGGTAGATGCTGGCGCCGTTGTAGGTCATGCCATAACGCAGGTTAAGGCGGTTGCGCGTGTAACTGGGGCTGATGTTCCACACGCTGGGAGATTGACCGTCACTTTGGAACTGAAGTCTGAGAATCCGACATAGGAAACAGAGATCGTATAGTCGCCGGCTGCCACATTCGCAACCGTGAACTCACCTTATGGGTCCGAGACGCGCGAAAGTCCACCCGGCTGCAATGTGACCTGCGTACCCTGAAGTGCACTTCCTGAGCTGTCCACGACGCGGCCGTCGATCCTGCCCTTGTTCCCTTGGGCCAGTGCCATAGACACACTCAGGCACATAGACGCGAAAATCAGAATAGGCTTATAACACCATCGGTAATTCATGCAGTACTCCTCCTGCCTCATGAGAGTCATTTAAAATAACTGGACGAAAAAAACCACCTGGGAGGGACCTGGGGGCCTTAAATGAACTTAACGTCCTCAATAACCACAAACCGTACGACAGGAAGAAGGCTATCGCCATCAAGTTAACGGAGAGTGACAAATTGACGACCGTGGCGTTAAGTTGAAAAAGACATGTTGACCGTTTTTGTCAATTGGGAGAGTGGCCTTCCCTTCGATGTTTTCACTCACGCCGCAGCCATGAGGCTCTTGAATTTCGACCCCGAACGGGTGGCGATGTTCACTTTAGTTCGAGGGGGACGCTTATAGTGCCGAGTCCACTGAGGTTATCGCGGACGGCGAACTTCACTTCGTACTTGCCGGGGGGCAGATCGATCTTCTCCGGAATTCCGACGCCGGTTTGGAGGATTTTCTGCAGCCGTTCAGGACTAAAGCTGGTAGCGATGGCTTGCGACATGCTGGCAATGCTCTGCATTAAGCAGTTTCGTTGGTTTGCCCGATTTCGCTGAAACGCCACGAGTCAACAACTAGGCTCACTTATTGATCCTCTTATATTCAACGAGGAGCGAGCCGGGGCGATCAGCAATCTCGGCTCTCAGGCGCTGAAGTTCAGCTCCCACGATTACTGTCTTCTTCGATGGCGCGTAGGTCGGGTAGAAGGTCACTTCGTATTCAGCCTTCGGCTCAATCTCATTCAGGGCAAAGTCGTAGCTGCCGTAGTGGGAGAGATGCCGGCGGAAAGCCAGCACCATACCGTCCTGCTCAGCCGTCCGGTGATATTGCATTACGCACCAATCTTCCGGGCTGGTGGTTACTTCGGTGAGTGGGTAGAAATTGCCAAAGAAGTACTTGCGGATGCGTTTCCCTTCCGCGATGGCCTGCTTAAGCTGGTCGCGCGGATAGCCGGCGGGCCGCACGTCTTCACCGAAGGCGATGCCCGCATTGAACCCGCTGCGAAACCAATAGGGGCTTGCGCCCATCTGCCCACTCGTGCTGAAAGGCACATAGCGACTGAGGCCCGCCGTCATCAACTGGTTCTGCAAGGCGGCCTGGTCAAAGTCCAGGTTCATCAGCGGAAATCCGGTGCCGTCCGTTCGCCAAAGAGGAAGCGAGCGAGCAGATGTTTCCAGGTCGATGCGCCGCCCGCCGCTGGCACAGTTATCAATATAGAGATGAGGGAAGGCCTGAAGTATGTCATCCCACATCTTGTACAGGCCTTCCACGTAGCGAATTTCCGCCATGCCCACGCGGTCCGGATCCTGCAAATCCAGGATCTTCCAAAAAGGTCCGGGATCGAGGTTGTAATCGATGCGCAGGCAGTCGAGCCCGTACGCTTTGATCACGGCCTCCAGATACCTTGTCATGTACTCACGGGCCGCCGGCAAGCCCAAGTTGAACAAGCCCCTGTTTCGCTCCCAACCGGAACCTTGGACAACCTTCACAACCCATTCAGGATGTTCCCGGGCGAGGTACGTTCCAATGTGCACGCGTTCGGGTTCGAACCAGACCATGAACCCCATTCCCTCCCGGTGGGCTGCGTCGCTGATCGGCCTCAGGCCGCGCGGAAAGCGGTCAGGGGGTTCCGCCCGTTGGATGGGAAAACCATAGTGCCCCATCCCATTGGGGAACCCGTCTTTGGTCCAGTAGGCGTCCAGCCAGAGCATTTCGAATCCCAGCCCCTTGATCGAATCCAAGTGCGAAAGGACATCGCTCTCCGTGCTGTCATTGAGTTCGTAGAAAGAAGTACTGAGATGGGCGATGGGTGGAGTGACGATGGCTCCATCGATCCTGGGGACAATGTGGCCCAGCATGGTGGAACGAAACAGGTTGTAGCCGTGCGTGCAATCATCGCCAAACCAGTAGAGCTGCAGAATTCGCGGGCTCCGGATGCTCTCACCCGGATGCAGCCGAAGGTGCAGGTTCTGCATGCCGGCTTGCAGGCGCAATTTCCCGTCCTGCTGCCGCTCGAGCTGGGCGCTCCATTGACCCGACCAGCCAATGGCGGTAACGACCCCACCCCCGCCATACTGGACGGTGAAAAACGGGCAAGCCTTTTGCGAAGGCCTGCCGTCGGTGGGTGCGAACTCGATTCGCTGCCCGGGTTGAATCGAATCTTCCAGCGGCTGCCAATCGTCCACCTGGGCGTCACTTCCCCGGAGCCGATGCAACCTGGGGGTGGTCCCGACTCCGGGGTTGAGCGTGACATCCAGGGCCTTGACCTTCTCAAGGATGGGGGTGTCTTTGCTGCCCTGATTGGTGAAATACAAAGTCCAATCGACGCCCGCGGTATCCGTGTAGATGGTGGCCACCGCGCGCACTTCCAAACCCGTCGCCGGGTCCTGTAGTGTTACAATGCGCCGCAGCCGCTTATCATCCAGTTTTTCCGCTCGAACATCCCGTTTCCATTTGCCCAGGAATTGACGCGACGGCTGGCCACCAAGCGTGAACGAGAATGGGAAATCGGTGTTTGCTTCCCATTGGTCGGCAAGTTCGTCAAGCCACAATTGCGAACCGTCCTGGAGCACCACGCGGGCATCAGCCCAGTTACCGCGGCCGGGAAACTCGCTGCCGGGGGCCGCTTCCACCACCAGGTCAAAGGTTTGCGCCCCATCCAGCGGAACATCCAGGGTAAGCGCCGCTGCCAATGTTTTAATGAACTCGCTCACAAAAACTGTCTTGCCGCCAACCTCCACGCGAAATCTGATTGCGGTATGTGAGACGTCCGCGGTTGGATCCAATCCGACGTCCGCCCGGAACCGGGCCGCGGGCTGGGTGAGTTTCACCTGCAACACGCTGCGCGACCTGACGCCGATACCTCGGGCGTAGGTTTTCTCACCCAGTCGAATTTTCCCTCCCAGCGAACAGAGGTTCTTTTTTGTATCGCCCGCCCGCTCCTCACGGACCAGAAGCAGGCGGTTGTTCGGCGCCATTGGCGTTTGGACGTCGGCGAATGCCCTCTCTGCCCACGCGCGGTTGAACCACAATTCTTGAGTCGCCGGCTTGGCCTTTTCGTCAGGGAAAAGCGGAGGAACAATAGCAATTTGAGAGGCCACGGTTAATAACAGGCTTAAAAGAATTGCATTTTTGCGCATCCTGGAACCCCTCCCGGCTGATGTCGACAAGCGCAGAACAATTGTGGGTTGAACTTCGCCCTCGAACGTACGCTCATGGCAGATACCACGATGCTCGAAAGCTTCCTTCACCAAGTGTGAGTCGGAATTTCCATGGTCGAGTTCGCGTCCGCCCGATAACATACACCTGCCCCCCTTTGGGTACAACTGTCAGCCGGGTCAGCGCTGCCAGGTCCTCACACGCCGCGGAACGGACCCTTACTTCTTGTCATGTTGGCCACGATAGATCCCCGATACCAGCTCATACTCTTATCGTTCAAGGGGAGTTCAGCAGACTCATCGAAGGCAACAAGTCGAAGCCCGTTGTGATTGGTTTCGGCCGGGTGCCAGCGAGGTTCCGGTGTTCACACCTGGAGCAACCGCGAATGGGAACGCGCCAATGAGCGCTTGGGATAGTGTTTTTGTTTCGAACGTTCACGGCTTACTGCAAAGGCAGTCGGGTTTTCGGAGTTCGGACCTTCCAGTGAGCAGATAGGCTGTACGCTGGGCTGTTTTCACTAATATTCGCACCGCTTTAATCCCGATCTCTGTGGAACGGCGCCGCTTGGCTAGATTCGCGGCGTTCTTGGGATCAACACGCAATAGACCGGTTTATCCCGGCGCACTGGCTACCCGCTAATGTTATGTTGCCAAGTTAATAATCGAGTGTACACCAGATGCTGAGGCCAGCGCTACAGTATGCCGCGGTTTGCCATGATATGTTAGAAACCAAAGGGGTTAGCGTTTCGCGACAATAAGTCTAAACTCCTTTTAAAAGGAAAATGGTTAGCTTGAAAGTGGGAATCGGGGACGAAAAAAAAGCGGGGTTTGCCAAGATGTATCAGTTGAACGTCTTCAAGGGCGCCCTTGCGCTATAGACGGTTTATGTCATTCATAAACGCGACCTCGTCATGGATCATCTGATCTGCGAGTTCGTGCAGGCGCTGTATGAATGCTTCGTCAGTAAGGGCTGAGCTTACTTCGTCATGCGAATCAGCGTGGGATAATCTTTGATGAGTATTCCCTTGAAAGTAGTCCCCTTGCCATCTGAGTTGAAGGTCAGTTTTTGCTCGGTCCCGTTCAGGACGTCGATCACCCACGCCTCTTTCGCCCTCACTTGTGGAACTGAGACATCACTCGCTGTCTCCACAATCCCATCAGTCGTATCCCCGGGGATGGTGGCGGCCAACATCAACTCTTCCTCGCCACGCTGGAAGGTGAAAACGATGAATGGTCCTGCGCTGCTGAAGTTAACCGGGAACTCCTCTGCCTTCCAGCCCTCCAGAACAGTGCACAGAGTCCGGAAAGCATAGTAGGCGCTTCCCGGTTGGGCGCCGGTGAGAGTCTGCGAGGGAACGGTTACGCCGAGCAATGACTGGCCCACTGAGGACGCGGTAAAATAAGTGTTGCAAACAAAAGCCAGCATATTGAGCCCGGCGTGTCCCACAAGATTCTGCGCAACATACTTGGCACGCACCATTTCGGAGTCGCCATAATAGTATGAAAAGCGAGGCTCATCTGGATCGAGCGCGCGAGGACCGGGAGGGTACATCACCCAACTATAAACTTCGCTGGCAATGTAGATTCCTTTGTAGCCGAGCGCATTACAATCTTTGATCGCCTGGCGGTTTTCTTCCCAATAGAATTTCTTGAGGTCATCGAGGGTCAAGCCAGCGTCAACCTGGGTGTTCGGATGCGAGCCGACCGCATCGGGCATCAACAAACGCAAGTCACTGGGTGAGGCTTCCTTGATTAATTGTTGCAGGACTCCCGTAAATTGCGACATCCTGCCGACGCCGACCATGATGCGCGCCTGCGGGTAGATCTTCTTGATCGTGAAAACGGTCTTCGAATAGACATAACTCGGACCCGCCCACTCGTTGCCAATCTCAAAGTAGGCGACCCGGTCCTTGAAGTGCCGGACCATGAACTCGATATAGCGCAGGTAGCCTTCGAACATCTCAGGAGTGTCCCAGCACCAACCCGGGAAGTCGTAATAGATGTTGTTGAGTTCGTAAACACGGGCCCGCTTCCAGTCAACCTTGCGCCCCTGATAAAGAAAATGAGCCTTCACGTCAAGATTCATGATGACGTTGATGCCGTTCGCATGAAAGTTTGAGACCGTCTGGTCAGCGATCGGATCCACTTTCATCGTGCCCAGGGGACGTTCGACGTAGTTCCAGGTGTAGACGCCCGTGTCCGCACCGACGCGAACATATTTCAAACCCAGATCGTATTGGAGAGGTTCATAGAGTATCTGCTGGGTTAAACGGTCGTGGTCCTGAAGGTGAGCCGTGGATGAAGCCGTTACCCCGGCGCCTCGTGAAATGAGAGCGAGGTTTCTGTGCTTGGAGTCCCATACCTCCACGCCTCCGAGGGAAAAAGCGTAGCCAACGTACTTGTCCATCTGCCGCTTGAAGTTCCGTCCGGTGATGAGGATCTGTTTGGCGCGCCGCGCCGCAAACTCGATGATCGTTCCCCCGGGCAAACTCTCAAGAAACCGCGGCTGGTTTGAATTCTGCGGGGTTGGCTCGGCCACAATTTCCGCGGGTCCGGACTCATTGCCGGAAAAGGTCTTGCTCTCGTAAACTGTCTCCCAGTGCCAGGCGTCGCGGCTGACTTGAATGGTAAGCTCATTCGGCAGCGCCTTGCCGGCCCATTTGTGGAATTCCTGCCTGTCCCGTAACTTCCCTGCCGCCCATCGCTCCGCTCCGGCGAAGTCCTGGCTGCAGACAAGGACAACGGCCGTAACCGACGTTTCCTCCGGCAGATCGATGCGAATCCATTCGGGACGGGCATCGGGAATCTGGCTGCCGAAGCTGCACCATATTGTGTTGGGGTCGCCGTCGATCAGGTGAATGGGCAATGCCGGTTCGCAGTCATTCCACATCGTGCGCGGCCCCGGCTCCGGCATCGTGGCTCCAAAGGGATTTTCCTTGATCTCCCAGGACTTCTTGGGCTTGATCTTGATTCTTGGGCTGGTGTTTCCATTTTGCATTACGACATCGGGCAGCACGTCAGGACTGACGCCATAGAGAAAGACGATGTTACCCAAAGAGTACACCGGCACCCCGTCAGCGTAAGCCTCTACCGTCGCGTAATCTTCAAAGTCAGGACTAACCCCTGTCGTGAGCTCAACCTTTTGTTTCGCCCGAAGCGAGCCAAACTCACCTGGGATTACCGTAGTAGCAACTGCCCCTGCTCCCCCGGTCTGCAGAAAACGACGACGTGTTATTTTGGCTTTCATCTGGAACTCCTCCCCGTTTGCCTGTGAACTTGGGCGTGAAGATAACACGGAAATCTATCGAACGCTCTTTCGATGTTCTTACCGTGAAGTCATGATGCGAACTAAGCTGTGATGTGAACGTATAGTCCGCGATTTCCATTTTGGGTTCCCGAGCAGCTGTCGGCACACTCACAAGCTTTTCATTTTCGAGTCCTGAGCAGAAATCAAAGCATTCTCGCGGAGCTGACCTGACCGAGCTTTTGTACCAACCCAAGGGAGAGAGTCTACATCAGCTTGGGGCTGTGAAACTGGATTATGCCCAGGACTCATCTGCTTGGGGAGAGTACGCACGCTCCCCTGACACCTTCCAAGACCAACCCGGAGCTTCAACGCAGCGAGGCGGGCGGCCATCAACACCAGGGATGGGTTTGGAATGCCTGGCAGAAAGGTTACAAGCTGGGAGTTCAGGCCAGCTCCGACCATATTTCCACCCACTGTTCCTACAGGTGCGTGACTGCGGAAGAAGGCACGCGCGAAGGATTGCTGGATGCCATGCGCCGCCGCCACTGCTACGGTGCAACCACCAATATCATTCTGGATTTTCGTTTGCGGAATGAATCCACCGAATATCTGATGGGTGACGAAGCACCCACTCGAGTCATCCCAACTTTGGTGGTGAAGGTGGTAGGCGCCAATTCCATCGCCCAGCGGCGGTCGAGGTCCTCGTGGCAGGTGAAGAAGAAGTTCGTTAACCGTGACGCACCGCAGCTTGACGCTGCCCCGCCAGCCCTTATCCCCGCAGCAGGCACAGCACGGCGCGGTTCCAGCCTTGCGGACCGACGCCGCCAGCGCGCCGAGCAGTAGGCACCGCCTCTGAAGTCTCCGCATCATAGCGGCCGCCGGGCCGGGCCACGAGAACCGGCACGGTGACGGCTCGCAGCATGGGGATGTCATTGGGGCTGTCACCTAATCCCACCGCACGCACTGGCGAACCGCAAAGGCGCTCGAACCACGCCCTCAATCGCCGCACCGCAATTCCCTTGTCGTTGGCGCCCATAAGGTGAAAGAAGCGGCTGCCCCGGGCGGTACGCAAGCCCCGCCGACGGATCTCGGCGCGCAGGCGAGGCCATGCGCTCCGGTCGCCCTCCAATATGATGAAGGCTTCATCGAACTCGCGCCGACGCGCGCGACGCGCCGCGGTCAACTCCAGTCCCGTCCGCTCCGCCACCTCGCGTGCCGGCATCTGGCTAAATCCCCGCACCGATACCCGGGCGCGCCGGGCGGCAGTGCGCAGGGCGGCAACCAACACCGGGTACGGTGTTCCCAAGGCCACCCGGTGCCAGCCTCGACCGGCCCGGGTAGCATCGGCAATCCGAAAAGGGAAGTACCCCGCGGGCACGTAGATAGCGCCGCCGTTCTCCACTACGAACGGTTCTCGCCGCTCAAGCTTACCGAGGAGAGGCAGAACTTCAGCACGGGTCTTACTGGTGACAATTACCAACGGCCGCTGCCGCCGGGCCAGCCCCCTCAGCGCCGGGCGGGCAGCCATCCAGGCGTAGGTCCGATGGTCCAGCAGCGTGCCGTCGAGGTCAGTAAAGAACACCTGATTCGCCGGCACCCGGTGACAAGCCAAGGCAGCCTCCTACAGGTGGTGGATCTGGTCCTCAGCCTCGGGCTTGGCCTGCGGCCGGAACTGCGACTGCAACAGTTCGCGCGCCAAGTCACGTCCGCCTAAGCCGAAGGCAATGGCGCCCGTCGTCACGACCCCGCCAAAAAGGATGGCGAAGGTAACAATAATCGTGGTGCGGCTTATCCCCAATTCGTCGAGAGCGGCCACGATCGTCAGCACCACAATGAAAAAGCGTGTCAAGCCGGCCAGCAGCCGTGCGGCAGGCATACCCGCGTTGACTGCGGCGATCAGGACGCTTCGCCCCAGGAAGCGGCTGATCAGGGTGCCGACCACCAGAATCACGAGCGCCGCCAGGAAATGCGGGAGGTAAAGGAAGAACCGCTCCACCAGGTTCCTGGTCAACGGTGTGCCGAGAGCGTTCAGACCTGCCAGCAGCGCTGTGAGAATGACGATTCCCTGCACGACCTGGCCTGCCAGGTAGGAGCAGGAATGCCCGAAGCCTATGCGCTCGATCTCCTGGCCCACGCCGAGCCGGCCACAGAGACGGTCGAAGCGCAGCGTCCGCAGCACGCGATAGACGACCTCCTTGGCGAGCCAACCCACCAGCAATCCCAGGAGGACAAGAACCAGCATCCCCAGCAAGCTCGAGAGGCTGGTCAACGCCTGCCGGCCCAGTTCGCGCAAGGGCGCGAGGATCGCCTGATCCCAAAATGATTTCATGATCCTCACCTCTTTTCTGAAGCCCCGAGTGGCCACTGACTGATCAGTGTCGGCTTCAAATGCTCGTAAACAAGGCAGAGCCTTTCGATCCTCTCCTCCACCTGGGACGCGTCTTCGTGTTCCGTCTGGCGCGCAAAGGAAGCAACCCAGCCGAGATAGAGAGGCGTGACTGATTTCACCAGATGCTCGCGGTCAAGTACGCGCCGGTGATAGGCCAGCGCGAAACTGTAAATAATCGTCACCCAGAGTTCGTCCGGCAGCGCGAACCGCTCATCGGGCAGCGCCGCACACACCTGCAACTCGTGTAACTGCGCCGGCAACATCAGCCGCTCATAGACCGGAAGCAGATCGCGCACCGCCTGGCGGAAGGTACCCACCATTCGGGCCCCGTTGATGGGCACCGGCTCGAGGCCCACCTCGAAGCGGAATCCAAGAATGGGTGTGGGGCGAGAGCCGTCCAGCCCCGACCAAACGCCGGCGTAGGTTTCCATCAAGCTGAAAACCGAGCCCACCACCTGGACCAGCATAGCGCTCAGGTCCGAACCCGGGTCCTTGGCATCATGAATCTTGGCGCCCAGGTAGGACTGGCAAACCTTGAAGTCCTCTGCCAGGGCGGTGGTGGTCATCCAGATGTCGATGCCGTAGCGGGCTACGTCCGTGTGCCAGACGTCGCGCGTGAGAAAGTGGCGCGCCAGGCGGCCTGACATGCCGAATTCCCCGCCGATGGGTTGCCGCACGCGCACGCCATAGAGGGCCCGCGTGAGCGGATAGACAATGCTGTTGGTGATGGTCCCGTCGTACTTGTGGCGCTTATAGTACGGGGCGACGTAGTCGTACTCGAGGTCCAGCACAGGGCGCAGCAGCAAGTCGATCCATTCGGGAGTGATGCTGCGCAGGTCGGCGTCAACCACCGCGCAGGCCCGCGCCTGGAGTAACTCGACCACACGGAAAATCGTGCGGAAGGCGCTCCCCTTGCCGGGAAGGCCTTGGTACGGTGTGGCCAGGCGGTGCACCGGGTAGAGAGGATGCTGCACGAGCAGCAGCGCGCGGGTGTCCATGGTCGTCCCCAGCACCGCCTCGCGCGTGCCGTCCTTTGAGCCGCCGTCGGAGTTGACGATCAACGCGCGGCGATCGGGGAAATACTTCAACAAGCCCGCGTGGGCCGCCTGCACCACGTGGCTGATGGTCCGCGCGTTGTTGTAACTGGGGATGCCGACGACGATGTCCACCGAGCCCGCGGCATGGAGTTGTTGCCTGACCTGATCCGTCAGAATCTCTTCCGGCACGAGCACCTTCCCTAAGTGTTGTCGGCCTCGACGGCTTCGTCCAAACGGGCAAAGATATCCGGCACCGCCGCCACCACGCGGTTCCAGTTCGGGATCAGCGGGGCCCCGAGCGGGTCCGCCAGATAACTTTCGGCCGCCAGGCGCACGCCGTGCGCAAAGGCATGTACGGCCTGTTCCTCAGCGTGCCGGTCGAAGGCCAAGCCATTGAGCATGGCGTCGGCGTGGTAATTCACAATCGTGTCTTCCGCTGTGCGGATATACTGCGCCTGAAGCGCCCGGAAGTGCCCTTCCGAAAGCAGTACCCCCTCGGCCGCCAGCGTGCGAAACAGCGTCTTCGTAATCTCCAAGGTCATGCGCAGCAGGCGCGTTGCTCGGCCATACATCCGGTCGCCCACCCGCGCGTAATAACCCTTGGAGAAGGCAAAGTCGATCCGAATGTCGGCGACGGGATAACAGAGACGCGCCAGCATTTCCCGCGAGTAATTGACGATGTCACAGTCGTGCAGGGCGATGATCTTTGAGTGGCCACCCGCCAGTACATACCCGTAGGCCAGCCAGCAGGAGCGCCCCTTGCCGTCGCCGCCCACCGAGAGGCCCACCGCCTCCAGATCCCGGTACATCTTCTGAATGCGCGGGCCGTCGTTCCAGATCACGCGCACATTCGGATGCACGCCGGCCACCCGGCGTCTGGCCTCGGCAAACTCGTGCGCTTCCGCCTTGCCCAACGTGACGAGGACCTGATTAAGATAGGGAACTCGGGAAATCTCCTCGAGGATGGCCGGCATGGCGGACCCTTCGAATTCGGAGTAGAGGGCAGGCAAAACCAGCGCGATCGGCTGAACACTCTTGAATTCGCAAAGGTCCTTTTCCATTGACTCCAGAGGACGGCCACCCAGCCGGTGCAGAGTGGCCAAAACACCCGTTTGGTAGAAATCGGCCATGCCTCCACCCCCCCCCTCAGGCAGAAAGTTCCTGAAAACAGACCTCTGACCGTCGCTAAGGCATCACCCGTGGGCAGGTAGAATCCGCTCACCCGCGCCAGCGTAACGCACTCTTCCGCAGCGAAATTCAGGCGGCAACACTTCCCTCTCCTCCGGCTGAGGAACCACGAGTTTCGCTATAGACTCTCCCCAGGCGTCTCGTGGGTTGCTCTAAAATCCTTCGAAAGATACGCCCATAGTGGCCCATTAGCCAAGCGAATTCGGCGCGGAATCAGCAGCCCTCACGCCCGGCAGCCGCGACCCTGTGCTCACCGCAAAAAGATGACTGCTCCCGCCAGCGGCGACTCGCCCTGGAATAGTTCGGTTTCCTTTCATTTGGTCCGGATCAATCGCCCTCCCATGCAGGAATGATCAAACACGCATCTTCTCCCCGTTTACCGGAAAACTAATCGCCATGAGGATCGCATTGGAACCCGAATCCCAGCCACATTGTTCAGTCCATCAGCTTCCATTATCAGGGGCAGAGCGTGTTTCTGGTCATCCACTACTTCTCGCAGTTTCAGTTCATTCTGCGGAAGGAGGACTTCCAGTTTGCCCTCCGGCAAAGGTCCGTCGATTTTAACCGCAACCACGGTTTCGCCCGCCTTTTCACGTCTTAGTTCAAGCCTCAGCCGGGTGTCCGAGCCTGTTGGCAGCATCAGAGCTCGCAGTGACAAATCCTGACCTACCAGCGCCAGAGGAATATGGGGCACGATTCTCAGGGTGCCGCGTATCCGGTCGTAATCCACCCCAAACAAGTGCTCAATGATCGCTTGAATGTATTGGGACGCGGACCAGGCATATCGCTTCGCGCCCTGCCCTTCTCCCGTGCTGGGCGCCAAATACTCCCGGTAGTTATGATTAAACGCCTCAATCGTCGCCCAAGCCAGTTCGGCCGCCAAGTCGTGCCGGCCGCTGTCTTCAAGCCCCGCTACAATTTCCATATTGCGGAGAGTCCAAACATCTCCAAACCACGCCCGGCCATCGTAATCACCTAATGCTTCTGTATAGTCTTTCTCGGTCTTCGCAAGGCTGGTTACGGGTAGTTTGCCCCAGTTGAACAAGGCAGGGTCCACCAGCTTGGACGACAGGCGTTCCACCCTGTCGGGAGGGGCTATGCGCAAACGTGTGGGGTTAAAAGTTGAACAAATCAGCCTTCGGTGCTGCCTGTCGTTCCTGACGTCGAAATTGTAGTAGGCGCCATCCTGCTCGTTCCACAGGTATTTGTTGATGGACTGCTTGAACTCCTCAAATGCCTTGTCGTATGTGTTGGCATCCTCTACGTACTTCTCCTGCTTGAGATCAGCCGCCAGCTCATGAGCGATCTTCGCGGTCCGATTGCACCCAATCGCGACGGCGACATTTGAATCCACATCCGCCATGGTCTGCGGCAGCACCGCAACGGGGACGGCCAGTTGAATTGTGCTTTGCAAGTAAGGTTCTCCCAGAGATTCCTCGAAAACCCCCGTGACCAATCCGGTCCGCGCATCGCGTTTCACCGGAGAAAGCCACCAATCCAGGTACTCCTTCATGGTGAGATAGATCTCTTCCCTCAGGCGCTGATCGCCAGTACGCCGGGCCACATCGTAAGCCACTTCGAAAAAGAGGGGGAATTGACTTTGATCCGCAACTTGCCCGCGCATTGCAGAGGCGCCGTAGAGGTCAATCCTGCCATCCGGATTCTGCGCTTGCACGGCCCGGAATCCTCGCATGATATTCTCGACGAGAGGCTGATTGACCCATTTGGCGCCTTCAACGGCAAGGTTCGAATCCATCTCCCACCAGTCACCGCCGTAGTATCCTCCCGGGCTGAACACCGGATACGGAAAGCCGTACACCGGCACGTCCGTAATCAAACTTTCATCCAAAACTTTGAAGGCGTCTTGGAAATCCGCCTGGGAAATGCCGGGAATCTTGATCCGAGGAACCACTTGGTCGCTCGACAGGTCAGGACGTTTGGGGAGTACACGCGGCGCGCCGTCCGTGACCTCCAGCCAGTCGATCCACAGATCTCCCCGCGGGGTCCAGTAGGGAATTCGAATTACGATCTGATCGATCGTGCCTTTCCATTTGTCGTCAACATGGCAAACCACTTCTTGCCATTCCTTCAAATCGGGCTTCAGCGTAAAACGGGCGATTCCCGCAAAGCCCTCCGGGTGCTCGCGCGTGCGCCACATCACGAAGGCGTCCGTTACCGGAGACAGATTGATAATCCGCATGCGAACTTTCTTCGCCGTGTTGGCGGGAATCCCCAGATTCCCCGGCGATGCGAGGTCGTACTGTTGATCGTTGTACCCAAAGCCGTGCGGCCCGTAGACCTGATACTTGGGAGTCATGAGCTGGGTGGGGTCCCTCATGGGGTTGATTAGCTTCATCCACAGCGCTCCGCCCATCACCACAGCCGTAACGCTAGGAGAGGCTTTCCATCCTTCCATGTCACCTGTCCTGTTGAAGTCCCAGCGGCGAACGGGCGGCATTGACTCATCCGGGATGCCGACGGCCCCCAGATCATGCCGGGCTCCCGTTGCCACAAGGCCCACGACAGCCGCTAGGAAGAAAAGGCGAATCAGGCATCGCATGGTATTCTCCTTTTTAAATAGGAATGACGGCGCCGGCCGCTTGGCCAGCACGCTGCGTAGCGAGTTGGGCGGAAGCGTAATGGTGGCGCCCAACACCGTCTTGGTGCGCGGCTCGGAAGTGAAGTTGTACAGGATAACTTCGCCGTTGGCAAGCAGCGTCGACTATACCCCATCCACTCCGTGTCAACCTCCAGGGCGACGACCATGGCCGTGATTTCGTC
>PLWR01000102.1 GCA_003165615.1 Acidobacteriota bacterium
AGACGCCGATGATCAGGTTGGCCAGGAAGCGGCGCGGGCGGCCAGAGCGGCCACCTGTTCGGGGTCGCGGCGCAGCGTGATCGAGAGAGCTTCGGCGACGGCCTCGCGGGTGAGGTCGTCTTCGGTGGGGCCGAGGCCGCCCATGACCACCACGATGTCAGTGCGACCGAGAGCGGCGCGGATGGCGCTGACCAGGTCCCGCTGGCGGTCGCCGACGATGGTCTTGAAGGCCACGGTGACGCCCAGCTCGTTGAGTTTTTCGGTCAGNNAGGGAGTTGGTGTCCTGGCGGAAGGGGGTGAGCATCTCGGAGCCGACGGCGATGATTTCGGATTTCATAAAAGCAGCTCTCAGCTTTCAGCTTTCAGCTCTCAGCTAAAGATTTATAGCTTGTCATCGTCAGTGTATCGTAATCGCGAAAAGACCGCGATGAACGGGGCACAGCTTTTCAAGACTTATAATTATTTTTCGGGGCTGTTGAGCGGGCCGCGCCACATTCCCGGGGTGAAGTTCATGGTTCCTACATCTCAAAATCGAGATGTGGACCGCCCAACTTTATATGGCAGATATGGGCCACCCGCCCTGAGTGGTGATCCATATCACACTGCCGGTGGCTGCGGCTAATTGAGGGCTGATATTTATTTTTGGAGCGCGGCGCGGATGAATGTTAGTATTTGTACCAAGATGTGGATCAAGAAATGAATGGGGGAAGTGAGTCGCAATGACTAAGAGATGTATTGATTTGTGCGCCGCGGTTTTGTTCTTGCTGTTCATGTTTTCGACGCAAGGACTTTGGGCGGAGTTGTCGAAGGCAGATCGCGCGTCCATCAAGGAGATGACTTCAGGTACGCTCTATCTACGCGTGGATATTCCCTGCAAGTATGTGGTTGGCAACTGGGGTGTGGGACCGGAGAGCCTGCTCGAGGTCAGTCCCACGGAATACAGCGCGGAGCGCAAGCTTTCTCTGCCGACCCGCAAGCGCGAGAGCGTTTACTGGGGATTTTTCCCCAATAGCTCGGTGCGATACGGAAAGCCCAGTTTCAACGGCGAGACCGTGTCCCTGGATCTGGAGGGCGTATCTCCAAACCATGAGGTGATACTGGACTTCATCAACATCCGGAGTTTGGATGATTTCACCAAGGCGTTCAATCTGGCGTTTTCCAAGGTGCCGCTGCAGGACGAGCATCCGGAGTGGCCGGCGGACGTGCGCGAAGCGATAGCGACTCACAAGCTGATTCTCGGAATGACGAAGGAGCAGGCCTTTGATGTGATAGGAACGCCTATCAATGCGGTGAAGGGAACTGAAAACGATGTGAAAACGGAGACGTGGTTTCCGCGCCAGGATGTTGGCACGATCATCGAAGTGAAAACTTTTCATGGATCGCAGATTCAGAGCGCGCGGAGCGGATTTCCGGCGTTGCTGAAGTTCAAGGGCGGCAAGCTGGTTGCCATTGAACAATCGACGCGAACGGTTGATTTGAGCGACAAGTAGGAAAACTTGAACCGGTGGAATGGGTGATCAAGACAGCCAACATGTGCGCCCAGCGAGCAGGTTGGGCGCATCACCGGGTACAGAGACGGAATTATGTCCTGGTTGTTGTGGCCGGGGAATGCTTTTTATTCCGGGAAAGGACAGAGTGCGGAAATGAAGATCAAGCATATTGGCGTAGTTGTTTTTATGATATGTCCACTGCTTGCCGCCCAGCAACCTGCAAGCCAGCCTGAAGTTTCCGCTAGTCCCCGAGATCCGGTGCAGGAATCTTTGAATGCGCCTGCCGCCTCATCCGCCGTGCTGGCGGATGGGACACCGGTGGTATTACGCGTATTGGAAACGGTTTCGTCCTCCGACGCCTGGGTGGGAAAGCAGATTGCATTCGAGGTGGCGGATGATGTGAAGTTGGGAGAAACCGTGGTCATAGCCCAGGGATCTCCCGCATTTGGAGCCGTGACGCGAGTGAAGATGACGGAGATGCTCGGCGAATCCGGCGCGTTGGAGTTTTCACTGGATTACGTGCGGATGGTCAACGGCGAGGAGGCCAAGTTATCGGCGTTTGCGGGCGGAGAAGGCGGCAGCCGCACAGGCGCTGTGATTACGGCTGCGATTCTGGTGTCGCCGGCATTTTTATTTATTTATGGCAAGGACAAGACAGTACACAAGGGCGCGACGATCACCGCCTACACCAGGGGCGATGTTAATTTGAAGATCAACGGGGCGGGTGTTTTGCTGCCGCCGGCATCCTTGTCCGCCGCAGACCTGGCCGCGTTGCCGGATGTGGCTCTCACATTCAGTTCCGATCCGGCTGGCGCGGAGATCATCATCGACGGAGAAAGCTCCGGGGTTTCACCAGTGACCACGCTGATACGTCCGGGGACGCATCAGGTGTCGGTCAAGAAGAAGGGTTACCTGGAGTGGAAGCGGGCGATTGATATAACGGGGCGCGTCATGCATGTTACCGCCAATCTTGAACCGGTCGGCGTTCATTAAGTAATGGCTAGGACTCTGAGATATATTGGGCGGGCAGGTGGGCGGGTGGCCCCGGTCTCAAGTGGGATTATTTTAAGTTGAGGGTGCCCCCAGTCCCTTCGCCTTTTGGGGACCGGGGCCACCCGCCGCGACTGTCCACTGATAACTGAGAACTGTCAAAACAGATTC
>PLWR01000534.1 GCA_003165615.1 Acidobacteriota bacterium
CGCGAGGCTGCCGTCGAAGCGTAGACAGAGGCATCAGTGGGCAGGGTATGGAGCTGCGAAAACCGCAGATCGGGATGCCGACCCTGTTACCTGAGGGGGAAGGCCACACACGCGTCGACGCTAGCGCGAGCCGGTGAGTGCCTGACCGCGCCCCGCCGGCGGTTTAGGTCGTAGGAGTGCGAGGAGGGGTAGCACAGACTTTGTGCCGTTCAAGGTCTGCGGTTCTTAACATGGTAAACGTCCACTTTTTGTGAACATGCGGCTACGGCGATCAAAGCCCAGAACCGCGGGTCGTGACAGGGGGAAAGCCGCAGACTCTCTGAGATGCGAGAGTCTGCGCTACACCGCTTTACGCCGGACCTCAAACGGGTGGGGGTAAACGTGCGGACCATTTGTCTGCCGCGCCGCCCCCCTCGGGGGGCGGGCCTTCTTCCTCTTCCTTTGAACTTCGTTTGTACCTGCCATAGGTAACACTCCTTTCGGTTCCTCCCGGGAACCACGGCTCTGGAGTGTTACCCCTTTTCCTCAAGAATTTCTGCTCATCATCTGGTCGTTAGCTCAGAGCCATGCTGGGCAGGATCGCAGCGCTGCCCTTACCAGCGGGGTAGGCGAGCCGCCGACCCGAGCGGACTTCCAGCGACGAGCAGGCAGGGGACGGAAAGGTGTCGCAGCAATCGGTCGAGAGAGAGGCAGGTTCGTGCTTTGTGATTCTTACAAGTGGTAAGACTGGCCTTTTCCGTGGGCGCTGGAGGCTCTGAACGCTGAAAACCCGGGTGGCGATTGCATTGGGGGGGGCGACCGTGTGTATATTCTTGGTCGGGCCGGAGTCCATAATGGAAATTCCGGTTGACATTTGCCCCCAGCGGATGCAGGATGCACCCGATACACCTCAATTGCTTTCCCATACGGAAACTCCAGTTAAGGAGAAACCATGAAACGTCTGTATGTTTTTCTGTCCGGGTTATTCCTCATAGGCTCATCTCTCACCTTTCCGCAGGCAACGCCGCCAGGGGGATTTGTGAAACTGCCGGATACCGTGAATTGTAGTTTTCATGACGTGATGCAAGCCGGAGGTTCCTCTACCAACGGCGCGTGGGTCCTTCAGTCGATTGGTTCTATGAGTTGCAAATCTGCGAATGGGAAATCCGCGCAGGATGTTCCTTTGGTTTCCGGAAACCTGAATAATGGAATGCTGGCAACAAGAACGTTCGGAGAGTTTTATATTGCGGGTGGAGGTTCCTCTTTTAAGCTCTATATCCGGTCCGAACAGTTGCAGCCGTTTGAGCAATTTCTTGACGCTGCACCCCCACCGCCTCCCGCCCAAACAGCAAGCGGGGCCAAATTCAAGGTGGGACAGGTGTTTAAGGTCACGAACAAACAAGATCTCCAGCTCCTGAAACAAATGGAGGGGTCGACATTGAGCGATACCACGCTCCCATCCGGCAAACTTGTTCCCGCTCCTCCCCAAGGGATGGTCTGGCGTGTCCACAGGGGCAAGATCGTCCTCGAAGAAGACAAGGAAGAAAACAAGTAAGTATCACCTTGCCAAAGCCCTACAAGGAGGGCCCATGCCTGGGGGGAACGGTCAGGTACCTTTTTCATTTCAGGAAAGAGGTGAAAAAGGGAGACAGGTGAAAAAGGTCAGGTACCTTTTCTTTCGCAGCGCAGTTCGGATTGCAAACCACCCTGCGGAGAAAAGGACGACCCGGAAAAGGTCAGAAAAGGTACCTGACACATTTTCCTTCACTCCCTTGCACCTGTTCCCTCTGTGTGACACCTTTTCCCTTTGACTTTTCCCTTCCTCTGTTTGTGGTGAAAACTATGAACCAAAAACTGACGATGACCAAAATGTGCGGCGGTTTCCTTCTGATCGTTTTACTCGTGCGGACAAGCAGCGCCACAGGATCCTCAAAACAATTCACGGAATTGTCCCCGCCAAATGGTGAAGCGCTCGTTTACGTTTATCGGCAGGCGACTTGGGCTGGTAAGGGCGGAGATAATGTGATAACGTTTATTAATGGTAATTACCTAGCCTCACTACATTACTCCGACTATGTAGCGCAAGCGGTGCCGCCGGGCAGGGTAGTTTTGACCTCCTCAGGACGTCTCGTTCACAATAGATTCCCTCCCGACTTGGGTTGGAGTCCCGGTTCCGGATGCGCAAGTATGGATTGGTGGCACTTGGAGACGGCGCGAAGCGCAGACGTGGCACGCTGTAAAACCGAATTGGGCGAAACCCTCGAAGCGGTGACGCATCTCATCGCTGCGAATAAACTCCAGGGAACGGACGAAGTAAGAAAACAGGTTAGGATGTGCGTGGCCGTGGTGGGGCCAGGGCAGGGTTATCCTGAGGCGGGGGATTTGACTATATTGGCTCAGAAATGCAGATCCGACGTGAGAGAAGCCCTCGAATTATTGAATCAGCAAGGGAGCGATGACAACGTCTTCCTAAAGGCCCGGGTTGAATTCGAGGCGGAGGCGGGGAAGACCTACTATGTCAGGGAATTCTCGAGCATGACGGTCATCATCAACATGACGCTTGTTGATACGGCAACTGGAGCCAAAGAGATCCGTGGGAAACATCCTGCTAAGCACTTGCACTGATAATCCGTTGGAAGGCCCCCCGGTCATCGGTAGGTGGGGGCATTTTTTAGAAATTGACGAGGTTTCAGAAAAGGTACCTGACACCTTTCCCCTCCCACTCTTTCGCGGTTGCTCGGTGTGCTGCACAACGGAGGGGCGCTGCCGGGAAGCGCCAGTTACACCTACGACGCGGCGGGCAATCGCCTAACCAAGACTGCCGTGCCAGAGGCGAGCCCCAACCCCGTCTCGGTGCTGTCCCAATACAGCTATGACCCCATTTACGAACTGACGCAGGCGGTGGTGAACGGCAGTGTGGCGGAGGGTTACACCTACGACGCCGTAGGGAATCGGCTGACGTCCGCCGGTCCCACGTCGTACAACTACAACGCTTCCAATGAGCTCACCTCCACTTCCGCCGCCGCATACTCCTACGACAACAATGGCAATACGATCTCGAAAACCACCACGGCGGGAACGACGTCGTACACGTGGGACTTCGAGAACCGCCTGGCCCGTGTAATTGGCGCGGATGGGATTCTCGCCCAGGGTGGTGCCGGCATTGGCCGTGTCGCCATACACCGAAATGGTAAACGGCATTCCCGTCTGTGCCTGATAAACCGTCGCCAGTTGCCAGTGGGAGGTGAGGCGGCTCATCCACCCTTGTTGCTTCAGCCCGGGGATGTTGTAGACGAAGCTGGCGACGTAGCGAAGGCGAACATCGCAGGCCAGTCCTTTCTCGGCGTTGAGATCGGAGTCATTTTGCGGAAGGGCGGATTCATCCATGGGGGGGCGGAAGTCCGGCGCATTGGTGATGCTCTTGCCCCACGTAACATTGGTCAGAAAAGTGAGTCCGTGGGAGAAGCGGTGGCGGACGTCCACCCAGCCCGCGTCATACCAACTGCGCGCGGAGTTTTCCAGCATGTTGATGGTGGAGATTGGTTGATCCGTGCTGGCAATGTTGACGTAGCTGGGGAAAGTTGTTCCGGAAAGAAAATTGATGAACTTGATCGGGCGGCGAGGCTGGAGGAGGCCTGGTCCGGGAGGCGGATTGTTGATCAAGTGCGCGCGCTGGAGGTGGTACCCGTTGTCGCCCTGATAGCCGATTTCCAGCACCGTGTTGGGGGTCAGCGCCTTTTGCAGCGAATAGCTCCATTGCTCGATGTATTGCGAGGGGCTATGCGGGTAAAAGCCCGTGAAGCTGGTTACGGTCTTGCCCAGAACCGGTGAGGGAAAGTTGAATCCCGTCAGGCTGGGAGTGTAGGGGTCACTCTGCTGGGTTAGCGGGAAAACAAACGGCACATTGTGGCGCTGATTGCACCAGGTGCTCATATCAATGGGGGTGAAGAAAATGCCGTAACTGGCGCGCATGACGAAGGGAAACCTTCCCTGGAAAGCATGGGTCATGCCCAGGCGGGGCGCAAACCGGGCCTTCGGGGTGTAGAACAAGCCCTTGGGCATGCCCTCCTGTCCTCCGACAAAGATATAAGGGACGCCATCCTGCCAAGTCAGGTTGCTGCCAGGCTTGTCGGGCCGGATATCGGTGAGCGCGCTCATGTACTCATAGCGTATACCCAAGTTGAACGTGGTGTTCTGGGCCACGCGCCAATCGTCCTGAGCGAAGCCATCGGCATACCACTGGGTAAGTTGCATGTCGGGAACGCCGAGCTGCGCCTGCTTCACGATGGGCAGGCCCAACAGGTAGCTGGCCAGGGCGGCGCCTGTGCCGTCGTTGGTGGCCGTCTCGGTGGTGGCGCCATTGCTGAACTGGTAGTAGCCGCGGCTTTGGAAGAAACCCCACATGGGCCAGTCGTAATTCCGGACATCGCCGCCCACCTTCAGGGAGTGCCGCCCCCATTGCTTGTTCCAGATGTCGCCCGCCTGCAGAATAGTGTCCCAATCGTGTACCGGCGTCCCGATATAGGAATCGCCAAAGGCGGTGTAACCCTGAACCGTGGTGTAGGGCATGCCCCATGCGCCCTTTCCGCCGAAACCCAGTCCCTGAATACCCAGTTGGGTGATGTAATCGTCGTTAAAATTGTCCTGGGAGTAGCGGTGCATGGAAAGGCGCGATATCCCCAGCCAGGCCACATTCACCGAGGTGGAGGAGATCAGGTGCGAGTAATGGAGGGTCGCGTTCTGCGACAGGTTGTTGTCAAAGGACCCAAACCCGGGCAAATTCTCCGGAGTAAAATCGCGTTCGGTAAGGAAAGAATAGCGCGCGAACAGCGCGTCGCCATGGGGCAAATTCTGGTCGATGCGGAGGGTTGCCTGATTGGAAAAATTACGGTTGGTGCGCAGGTCAAGATAGTTGTTGGAGTCCGGCCCTGTGCCCACTCCAGGCTGCGCGCCCATCCCCATCATGCTGCCTCCGGCAAGGTTGGGAAGCGGCACGTGCGCCAGCATCCCCGCGGCAACCGAGCTGATTTTGCCGTTGGGGACAGCATCATTGGCAAAGGGGTCGCGGAGAACGGCAGGATTGGAAGGGCTGGTGGGAAGCGATGGGTTGTAATTGGGGTTGGCGTGAGTGGTGGAGGGATCGTAAATGGTCACGCCACTCTTGCTAAAGTTTCCCATGTCTTCCATGGCGGTGGGAACCGTTTCAATTTGGGCGAGGCCATTGCTTAAACGGAAGCCCTCCCAGTTGGCAAAGAAGAAAGTGGAATTCTTGCGAATCGGGCCACCCACGGAAGCGCCGAATTCGTTCTGGGCAAGATGCGGGATGTTGCTGGGGTCCATGAACGTGCGGGCATCAAAAGTGTTGCTGCGGACAAATTCATAGACATCGGCGTGCAGTCCATTCCCGCCCGACTTGGTTACGATGTTGATCTGCGCCCCGCCCGCGCCGCCAAATTCCGCCGAGTAACTGCCCGTCTGCACCTTGAACTCACGAACGGCATCGGGCGAGGGGCTGAAGGAGAGGGTGTTGAACGTGGGGTCGGTATCCGCCGAGCCATCCAGCAGGAAATAATTGGCGTTAGGCCGCCCGCCGCCCACACTCAATGCCGAATTCTGGGAGGGCCGCCAATAAAGCGGATTGTAGTTTCCCGTTTGCATTCCATATCCCTGGTGGACGGCCGGCGCCATCAGCGCCAAGTCAAGCACATGCCCACCATTCAACGGGAGTTCCTTGGTCAGGGTGGGCTCGATAACTTCACCCAGGCTGGCGTCTGCAGTGCGTACGACCTCCGCTGAGCCCCCCACCTCGACCTCCTGCTTCAGCGGGCCGACCTGCATCACCAGGTCGAGGCGAAGATACTGGTTCACTTCCAGCGTCAGAGTCCGAACCGGCGCGTCGAATCCCTTCAAAATGGCGGAGAGCTGGTATTGCCCCGGGTTGAGGCTCACAAACTGGTAGGCGCCCTCATTTGTGGTTTCCACGCTGCGAGCCAACCCCGTTTGGGTCTCCGTGAGCGCGACGTTGACGTTGGGAAGCGGCAACCCTTGAGCATCGCGTATGATGCCGTCGATATGCGCGCCACTGGCCTGCGCGCGAATAGAAGGCGTTTTGAAACCAATAACCAATAGTGCGGCTAAAATCCACATCCATCTACGCATTGATTTGTCCCTTTGAGGAGAGGAGCGAATAAAACCGCACCTCTCCTCCAGAAAATTATTACTTCCGGACCTTGATAGGTCCTTTGGGACCCAAGAGAAATCCGACGCAAGGAGGGAGACTAACAGCAGCGGGAGAGGTGCGCAATTATCTCAACCCACTAGGGATGCTGGAATTAATAGATTAGGAGATTGAATATTTTATGTAAAACTATGACCAAATCAGGGGAGGTCAATTTGATGTTGTAGCGGCGAGTTAACCTCGCCAAATGGCGGCGTAAAGCCGCCTCTACATCAAATTGGCCCACTACGTGCCGTCCGCTCACTGCTGATGTGCCGGAGGAACAAGGGACAGAGAGTTTCCCTGCAAAGGGTTACCAGGCGGCACCGACTCAGGTACTCCCTCGACGGTATCCTCCGCGCCTTTGGGTTTTCCAATCTTCTGCGAGGAATCCACATTGAATACCATGAAATCCGAATAAGCGTGCTGATTGCGGAGAAGCTTGCCATTCCAGTCGAGGGTGACGGTCACCGCCTGCGGAAGCCAGAATTTCTGGGTCGCGCGATTCAAGTGGACCTCGTTGAAGTCAATTTCCGTGGTTTCTTTGTCCAGCTTGACCATGGGCAACGGTGTCAGGAGATCCGTGGTAAGGCGGATAATTTGGTAGTTCTCCGAATCTACCCAGGCAATTCCCTGCGTGTAGGTCAACTTGGTTATCGTTCCCTGTTGGAAACTCCCCGCTAAACGGGATTTTGCGGGGTCCTGAGCATAAGCTACCACAAAAGTACTGCGGCCCTTCAATTTCTGATGTCCGAGCAGACGGAAGACGCTGCCCTTTTGGTAGGCAGGATGAAAGACCAGCGGAGCCGATACGAATCCTGCGGTCAGCATGGAATTATCGGACAATCCCAATTGGGGAGTTTCGTTTCCCTTCGTATCAGCGCGATGTTCATCGATGGAGGGCCCCCACGGTTGGTCCGGCGCCAACATCAGATAGCGGTACTTGTATTCCTGCGCCGTGTCGGTTTTTCCTTTGCGGGTCAGCTTTTCCTGATGGATCGCCTCCATGGAAGAGATATTGGGGAGGTTGGCGAAAAGGTCGGAGACATTCTTGCCCACCCCACTGAGTATGGCATCCAGCGGCGCCTGGTCAGTGGCAGGTTCGAAGTCCGGGAGATTCTTCGGAGGGTTGTGGATATAATCCAGGGGCTCTTCCCCCCGGGCCTGGGACCTGGCCTTGGCGGCGAGGATAATGGTCCGGTCCTTCTTCTCGGTCTGGATGCGTTCCCAGAGTGCTCGGACCCGCGGTGGCATATTCTTCGGGTTCCGTCCGTCCAAATAGGTTATCAGCTCAACCTCCGCTTGGGCGGGAGTTCCTGTCCACAACAGGGACTCGGCATACATCAATCGCGCGTCAGGCCCCGCGCCGGTGGCCAGCGCTTTCTTCAATGATTCGTTGCCAGCCTCCCAGTTCATGTCCAGGCACTGCATGCGCCCATGCTCCTGTAGTGCCAGAGCGTCCTGGGGCGCATATTTGAGCGCTTCCGTAAAATAGGCGCTGGCTTTCGCGGGACCGTGCTCCCAGCTTACCAACTCTCCCTCAGCCAGGAACGGTTCCGGAACGCCCCGTTTAGGATTCTCCAGCATGGCGTTGACGGTTTTCACAAGCTCATCTTGGGCATCGCCCCAATCCCCCCAACTCAACTCGGCCAGAGCCAGCATGGTCCGGCACCGCAGGCAATCGGGGTTGAGATTGCTCACCTTGGCCAAAAGTGACACGGCCTGGTCCACATGGCCGCGGTCGAGAAACTCCTGCACGCCACGGGCATAGTCCTTTTCTTGTTTAGCTGACAATCCATCAGCGGGCCCCAGGTTCCGGAGGCTGGGGGCCACGCCCTTGATCAAATCAGCCTGCGAAAGCAAAGTCGGATCCTCTGGCTGAAGGGGGCGCAGGGTAACAGGTATACCTTCGCCCGTCGGGGAGGGTTTAATCTCCGCAATCTTGTGCGCCGGCTGAAAACCCTTCTTGGAGACGCGCAGCGTCACGGTGAAGCGTTTGACTTCGTCTGTTTCCCAAAAGAACTGGAATTGAGTAAAAAACTCTCCTTTATTGTCGGTCAGGAGGACTCGGTAGGGGGCTCCCGCATTGTTCGATATCTCCACCATGGCGTGGGCCAAAGGATCACCGTTGAGCGCAAAGACTTTGCCCGCAACGACCTTCTGCGCCTGGTTGCCCAAATCCCCGCGGCGTGTGTCGAATGCATCTGTAGTCAAAGGCGCACCCGCAGTCGAAGCCGCACCCGCACCCTGAGCCCGCAGAGTCAAAGGCATAAAAGAAATTGCCGCACACAAAAAGACGAGGCCCTTCTGGCTTCTCATGATGATTACCCCTACCTGTCGAGACTCCTGACTATTTGCATGATATCATATCGAATTGAATCGGTGGGGTCTAGCGGCATTTGTATCACTATCATTTGTGTCAAACCGCCGGGTTGGATTATCCATCAGCGCGTTTTGCCGACGTTTAACTGCGCGGACGATCATGCAAAATTTCCGTGGTGGGCTATCCAATGGGAAGTGCTGTTGACCCCGTGAGTCTTTGGCGAGTTTGTCCAAAATCGAGAAAGAAGGAAGAAGGCAAGGTGACTTGCGCCCCTTGCCAAGTGCCTGCCGCCTAGAAGTCCCGAGTCCAGCGGATGGTGAGCAGGTTCGCCTGGAAGTTGTCGGCGGTAATGATCTGCTCGATATAGTAAGTGCGCTGCAGATCCACGGACAAGCGACCTGCCTTGGGGAAATTGATATAAACCGTCCCCGTGACGAGTGGCCACGTGAGGGGGCCGTAGGCGGGCGGTTCGCCGCTGATCTGCCCAAGGCCGGTGGAACGATCAAAGTTGCCGGTAAGCTGCAGGCCAAAATACTTGTTGGGCTTGGCCTCCACCCCAGCCTGCATTACGCGGTCCACTTCCTGATCCCGCAGAAAATCATTGAGCGGCGCCGTGCCGCGGGCATATACGATGTTCCCCGCCGCAAAAATGCTGTCGTATGTATATCCACCAAAAACCGAAAACCGGTCATTCAGGGCATAAGTCAGAGTCACCGTATTGGAGCGGACGTTATCCTGGAAACTGGAATCGATCAGCTTGTCATTGGTAAGATTCAGATCATCTTGCAGCGTTATCTTTTTGAACGGCTGGAAACGAGTGATCACGTGCCCGGCCACTTCGGTGTGCGGAGTAATCGCTGTATAGGACGACCCGTTGTCAAAGGCATGGACGTCGCCCCGGATGCTGAAGAACTTTGCGGGTTGATAGCCGAAGCTGAATTCGGGCCACGCGGTTTTGGTTCGCAGGGTAATGCTGGGATCGGCAACCCCGTTATCAAGGGCTTCCACATCCGCTTTGAGCAGCCGAACTCCCGGGCGCAGCGTTAAAGATGAGGTTGGCGTAAAGAGCATGCTGAAATCAAAATCACTCAAGCCATCACGCCAAACGTAGGAGGTCTGTCCTGTAGCGATGGTCGTGCTGGTGGTCGGCGAGGAGGACGTCGGGTTGGTGACAATGCTCTGCGTGCTCCCAAAATTCCCGACACTATTCGTGCTGAAGCGGGAGTATCGATAGTCGGCAATAATCTCCCACCAGTCGGTAGGCTTGTAGGTGAGGGTCTGATACAGGATATTGTCCGGTTCACGCACCGTGTCCCGCGCGGTCTGGCTGACCGTGTAGGGGGCGAGCTTGCTGGAGCTATTGGGGGCAGTGCCGCCGTAGGACTGGTCGAAAGTGGCAGGTCCCTGGTACTGGTAATAGATATAACCACCCCGCCATTCGAACTTGGGTAACGGTTTGCCTGTGAAAGAAAACTCGCTGATGGGAGTGGTGAGCCGACGGTACTCTGACTGGGAAAGGCTGGTAAGGGGCTCCTTTGTCGAACTCGCGACGGGATCGATACTCAGTTCAGGCGAGCCGACATTGTTCAAGGTCACATTTTCGGTGAACGTCTGGTAGCCGAGGTTGTAATGAAAGTTCCACGCGTGGTAAGTGTAGTCGATTCCGCCGGTGAAGCGATTGGTATCATCGTTGATGGGCGCGTAAAGGTAATAGGGATTGGCACGTGCAAAAGTACCCCAGTAAGATGGTGAATCGAAGAAATCCAAAGATTCCGTGGTGAAAGTGGGGCCGCTGTCGCTAGTGCGATAGTAATCGAAGTTGAAGCGGAGGTTGTTGGTGGCGTGCAGGGTGAGGTCCGCAGATCCGAATTTACGCACGGTTCCCCAATTGTGATTATCGGTAAGACCGGTGGAAAGGCCCGAGCCCACGGCGGCGATCGGCAGCACGACGTTGGCGTTTTGATTCGAATAGAAGTAGCTCTGCCTCCAATTGGCCCGAAAATCATAAAGCCGGTTCTTGCGCACGGAAACCTGCCCCATTTCGAAAGGCTCACCACCCAGTCCGCTGGCCGAAAGGGAGTAGCTGTCGGCAAAGAGGTTGGCGCCTGTGGCCGCCTCCCCGAACAGGTTGAAGTCCATCAAGCGAAAGCCTTTGTTGAGGTCCGAGAGATCCTGAAACATCGGGCGGTAGCCCTTAACGTCGTCGAAGCGGTATCCCACCGTCACTGACCCCTGGGTGTTAAACCCGCCAATCGTGACGGGGGTCTCCGCGCTGTCCTGTGCCCACAATGGGCTGCCACCCACTAGCGCCACAAGGGAAACCAATATCAACGCCCATGGCCGAGTTTGGATTACCCACCGACGATTGCAGCAACCAGAAAAAAACGGATTAGCCAAGGGGGAATGACGCATGCCCGAAGCACCCATCACCAATCGCCCATCACAAATTCGTTGTCTCATGCGCTCTCCCTTCACCGCAAGAAATTCGCGTCCAGCTCCGAGCCATGAATCGATACGTGGCAGCGAGTACACTCGCCGCTGGTCTGAAAACCCAGGCGACTGTGCGGAGTCGCAGCCTGAGCGTGGAAGCCGGAATGACATTGCAGGCAGAGCTGCCGGCCCTCCCGCCGCACCAGCAACATGCGATTGGTGCTGCCGTGCGGATTGTGGCAGATCACGCAGCCTTCCACTCTCACCGCGGCGTGCTCATAAACGTAGGGGCCGCGTTTTTCCACGTGGCACTTGACGCATGTCTCCCAGTGGGTGGCATTCAGGCTGGCGCGATTGATGCTGCCGTGCGGGTTGTGGCAGTCAGAACATTTGATGAGCCCTTCGGGCACCCGATGGTGCACCGGCAGTGCGAATTGCGCTTGAACGTTGCCATGGCAGGAGAAACACAGATTCGGCTCGGATTCTTTGAGCAAACTACTGTGCAGCCAGCGCACCGTTTCGGGAAGCTGCGGCACCTGGAAGAAAGCTGCCTGGGCCAAACTTGGGTTGGCCTTGCTCTGATCTTTGACTTCTTTCACCAAATGGGCCGCGTGGCATTCGCTGCACGAAATGCCCGCCGCCGCATGCTGCGAATGGGCAAAGGTCTCCTGCTGCTGGCTGGTAATGTGGCACGTCATGCAGCGTTCCGAGTTTTCCTTGGGATTGCCTTTGAACGCGAAGATCAGCTTGGTGCCCGCCTTTTCCTTGGCAGGCTCACCCGCCGCTTCCCCTTCGGCATCCGCATGGGCTTTGCCGGGGCCGTGGCAGGTCTCACATCCGGTAACGCGGGTGGGCGGCGTCGCGGTGGAGGGAGACGCCTCGCCCGCCGCAGCGTGCGGGGTCTTTGCAAACGATTCGGCCTCCGCGGTATGGCAGCCTGCACAGGTCTGCCAGCCGGCATAGTCACCCGGCTTCCCGGCGAGGGGGGCATGCGACGCCACCGACGGCCCGCGAGCAGCCTCGGGCAGTCTTTGTCCAAAGGTCGTGCTTGCAAGCGTGCCGAGGGTAACCAGTAGCGCCAAAGATACGAGAAGAGGTGGCAGATTGCTTTTAGGTTGGGCATTCATCGAGCATTTTCCTCCCTCGCCGGGGGTACAAGTGCCGTTGGGACTTCTATAAGTGCGTTTTATCCGTTTGCAGAAAATTGATCATCATCAAAAAAAGGCAAATTCCCGAATCAGACTGCGGCGGCGGAGGTGCTTCTGCCGCCACAAGCCCTCGATAAGAGCCCCGTCCATAGTGCAAGAACGACTAATATACGATACACCAACCACTACTCCGGCCCGGCCTTGGGGCTGATTTTGTCGATGGCACCCCTTGGGCCATTGTCACCGCGCCAACCCGTGCCGATTGCGGCTGCTTGCCTTGGCGGGGAAGACATAGCCTGCAGACGGAACTTCATCCACGTTTTCAATGTTAGTCTCCGCATGCCTGACGATAAGGCCAGGGCTTCCATCTTAGAAGCCCTCGCGCAACGATAAAAACATTCCCGGCAGTCGCTTGTCTGTTCAAAATTGCTCATCCGGGAGGAGCATTGCTTTCAGTGCCTGTATCTGCAATTGCGCAACAGGCATGGCACAACCCCCAGCAGTATGCGGCCAGATGCTTCTGGCGTACGCGGCGTTCGCCGATGTGGTTCGCCGGAGATATGCAATATTGACCATACCGGTGTTCTGATTAACACAGACAACGCGTCAGTTTGACCGTATAAAAGGGGTGGTCCATATCAGGTTAGCCAGACCGAAGTCGGAAAAGGAGATTTCAGATGAAGACCATCATGTGCTGCCTGGCGCTCATCGCGATGGCAATGTCTACGTCAGCCGCGTTTGCTCAGGAGCCAACCCTCGCATCCGTGGAAGCACAGTTCAACACCACCAAAGACAACAAGAATGGCGACAGCAAATTGGATGTTTACCTAAAGAACAGAGACGGGCAGGAAGTCGCCAAGTCCGAAGGCAACGAAGGAGTTTGGGACAAGCAATCTACCCACACCGTCACCTTGCAGATCGAGGGCAATCCAACTAAGGCGGAAGTGGAGAAGGGCAGCATCTTGCTGACTTTCCACCCGCGCGGAGCCGACACTTGGAAGTTTAACTACAAAGTTACTCTCAGGTTCTCTGATGATTCCTCGATCACGAAAGAACTCTTCGGCGGTGTCTTGACTCAATACAACACCGCTCGGACGGATCCTCTTTAGCAATACCCGAGCAAACATAGCGGGAACCTCAGCGGGGTGATATCCACGGCTTTTGGCGCCCACCGGCGCTCGCCGATGCGGTTCACCTGAGATGAGCACTATTGACCAAACAGGTGTTCCCGAAGAAACAGACTCCGCATCAGATTGACCGTATAACAGAAGTGGTTCATAAGCAGGTCAGCTCTCTCGGAACCAGAAAAAGGAGATTTCAGATGAAAAAAATCATGTGCTGCCTGGCGCTCGTCGCTTTGGCAGTTTTCACGTCAGGCGTGTTCGCCCAGGATCAAGCGCCAGCCCAGAATCCAGGGCCAGCGGTAGCTCAGGCGCCAGACCAGGAGCCAATCCTCACATCCGCGGAAGTGAAGTTTGACACGACCACCGACAATAAGGACCAAAAAACCACACTGGACATTTTTATGAAGACCAGTCACGGGCATGAAGTTGCCAAGTCCGAAGGCAATACAGGCCGTTGGAGAAGGAATTCTACTCACACCATAGCGATGCAGGTCGAGGGCAACCGGACAAAAGAAGAAGTCAGGGACGGCAGCGTTTCGCTGACCATCCACCCGCAAAGAAACGACTCATGGAATTTCAGTTACAAAATTACCCTCAAGTTTTCTGATGGTTCTTTCATCACAAAAGATTTTCATGACTGTGTCTTGACGGAGCATGACCCAAGCCGGAAGGATTTATTGTAAGTGATACCGAAGGCCTGACCCGAATTTCTCACCATGCACAGTGAGAAATCCGGGCTGGCTCTTGCCCTCCGACCGGCGCAGTTCCAACCTCTCACTGCGGCGCTGGGCCTTGGGTAACCTGCACCAGATCGTCGGGGCGAAGCCATTTGGCGAAGGCGGCCCTGACGTCCTCAGGGGTAAGGGCTACATAGCGGCGGGCGGCCTGGATGGGCTCGTCCAGCGGCAGTCCCAGGGTCGCCCGGGAGAGCATACCGCCGGCAATGGCGTCAACGCTTGACTCGGAGAGGGGAATCTCCCGCAAGAGCAGAGCTTTGGCCTGCTCCAGCTCGTGCGCGGTGGGCGGCTCAGTCTGCATGTCTTTCAAGTCGCGCGCGACAATGTTGTGCGCCTTGGAAACGTTGGGGGGATCGCAACCGTACTGAACCTGGTAAACTCCGCGTGTCCTGCCGACATTAAAGGTGGAGGAAACGGTATACACCAGCCCTCCTTTTTCGCGCAGGTCGCGGTAAAACCGGGTGGCGTAAAAGCCGCCGCCCAAAACGTGGTTACCCAGTTCCAGGGCGTAAAAGTCGGAGTTGAAGCGGTTCAAACCCAGGGTTTCCGCCAGTGTGACTTCATCCTGAACCCGGCGCGCATTGGGGACAGCCGTGGTGGCAGCCTTATTGGATGGCTCCACGGGTAGATCGGTTTCCGGCTTGGCGCCCACCGCCTTCCAGCCCGCAAAGTATTTGGTAATAATGGTCTTCGCCTCTTCCGGGGTGACGTTTCCGATCACCACGATTGTGGTCAAATCGGGCCGAAAGGCATTCTGGTAGTAATCCCGGATATCCTGCAAGGTCAATGCGGAAACCGTGGCTGGCGTAGCGTACCGCAAACTCGGATCCGTCTTGGGGAAAAGGGCGGAATTCAGCGCTTGGCGCGTCAGAAAATCGGGGCTCACCAGTTCTCCTGCCACGGTTTTGGCAAGCTGCGGCTGCAGGATTTTGAAGGCGCTTTCTGGAAACGCCGGGCTAAGTTCATTTTCCGCCATAAGCTGCACACCGCGCTCGAACTGGGAGGGCAATACCTGCAAAGAGAAGGCAGTCCCAGCAGACTCTTCCGCGCCAATATCATCGAGCGCTTTCTGCAACGCCAGCCGGTCAAGGGTGGTGGTTCCATATTCAAAGAGCTGATTGGTCAGACCGCCAACGCCTTCCTTGCCCTTCGGCGCTTGAATATTGGGGTTGTTCTTGATCTGGCCCCAAACGCTGACGGTGTTGCTCACGGACTCCGGCTGGACGATAAGCTTGAGACCGTTGGGCAGCGTCGTGACCACCGGACGCACGCTGGATTCGGGCACCGATAAACGACTGAGCGCCTTCGTGGCCCAGTCGGGAAGCGCGACTTCGTGAGTTTGCTTGGGCGCCAGGGACTCCTGACCACCGAAGGCGCTGGTAGAAACCGGCTTTCCGGAGGGCTCTGGGGTTAGAACGGCGGCGATGGCCTCACTCGAGGTCAGGGATTGCCGGGCCACGCGGCTTACATCCGCGGCGGAGGCTTTGGCGATGGCTTGAATATCCTCATCCGGTGACTGGCGACCCTCAACGGCAACTGCTTCCGACCAGGCCATGGCCAATCCGGAAACCGAATTCCTCTGGAATTCAGCGTCGACGATTTCGTGCCGCCTTACGGCTTCAATCAACTCGGAGGGCAGGCCGTTCTTCACATCATCGGCAAGGATTTGCTTGATCTGATTGATCAAATCATTGCCGTTGCCCCCCTGGGGGAAAACGGCCAGGGCATAGCCAAGACTTGCTTCCGGCAGGGTCGAGAGCTGGAAGCCCGCGTAAAGCGCCTTTCCTTCCGGAACCAATGCGTACAACGATCCGCGCTGGCTGCTGAGCACGTCCGCAAGCAATTGGGTGGCAGCAAAGTCTGGGCTATTCGAACCCGGCAGCCGGAAGGAGACCACCGCCAACCCATACGGCAGGTCCGTCGGCAGCGCCAACGTCTTGCCCTTCACCGATTCCAAATTCACCGCTGGTTTTGCAGGGAGTTTCTTTTTCGGAATATCGCCAAATAAGGCTTTGACCTCGGCCAGAACGTGCTCCGGCTGCACATCACCGGCAATCACGAAGATGGCGTTATTGGGGGCGTACCAGGTGTCATAAAACTGGTGGAGCATCTGGCCCGTGGTTTTGTCGAAGGACGGCCGCGAACCCAGCGCGTCATGGGCGTAGGGGGTCCCCTGAAACATGGCGTCCAGCAGTTGCGTGTAGAAAACGTATTGCGGATTGGAGAGGTCCGCCGCCACCTCTTGTTCGATGGCGCCCCGCTCTTCCTTCCAAAGGTCGTCAGTATCCAGCGACCCGCTCATGCGGACGGCCTCAAGGTGCAAGGCAACATCCAGGTCTTCCGCCGGGACCGTGAAGAAATACTGCGTCACGGTCTGCTGCGTGTCGGCATTAAAATTGCCCCCCATGGCGGCGGAAATGCCCGCCAGTTGGTCTGCGGAAAGGCCCGGGCTGCCGCGAAACATCATGTGTTCCTGGGCATGNNCGCGAAACATCATGTGTTCCTGAGCATGGGCCATTCCCGGGAATCCCTCGGGGGCTTCATTCGAGCCCACCTGATAGTTCATCACCGTGGTCACCACCGGGGCGAGGGTGTCACGCACAATCACCACCCGCAGTCCGTTCGCCAGGGTCGCTCGCGTGACGTTCGAAGCGGGCGCCGCTTCGGGGCCTGCGGCACAAAGTGACCCGCAGAACAGCAAGGTCACCGCGCAGACAATGAAAGCGAGCCTTCGGAGATCCAACAAACGACCCGACCGCTGGAACTGGTGCATACGCAACATGAAGTTCCCCCCTGTTTATGAACATGAGTGGCCCTGGCCTTTCGTCTACCCTGAAAGCTCACCCTCTTTAAGAGTACCCAATTGACTGCAGATTGGAAAGGCAGAAGGAAACGGGGGAGAGCGGGGCATTCAGGTCATCGAGCGAATTCGACAACCAACTCAAAGCCCGCAAAGCGGGCGCGGTCATTTAGCCCACGGCGAGCCAGCCGTGGGAAACGGGGCAAAAAGAAAAACCCTTCAGCCCCGGAGGGGCGGCATCTGAGATATCTTCAGGCAAATGCGTATGAAGCAAGTGTAGCGCATCTATAACGGCATCGGCGTTGTCAAGC
>PLWR01000123.1:0-727 GCA_003165615.1 Acidobacteriota bacterium
ACGCTCTCTGCCATAGGGCACTCCTTAAGCTTATTAAATTGGCTGCCGCCTCTGCTGCGAGATTAATACCAAAATGCCTGAGCGTTGTCAATGTAAAACCGATAGGCAAAACCAATAGGCAGACCAAAGAGGACTTTCCTCAGCATCTTGGGGTTTCCCCACCGGAGGATTTCAACTTAAGGCGGAGGAGGAAATTCAACAGGGGATTGCGTCTGCGGATTGACTTGCGCAGGAGAATAATCAACGGAAAGACTTGGTAGCGCTACCGGGAATNNCTAACCCCTAGACGATAGCGCCATGGAGGCAATTTATTCTTCTAACACCCGCTCGCCACGGTTGTCAAGGCGCGGAGAAAAGGGGCCTGTCCTAATTTCAGATGTACCGCCGGCTTCCAGCCGGCATTGAGCCGCCAAGATGGCGGCGCTACGTTCAAATTAGGGCAGCGCCAGAAAAGAGGCCGCGCCCAAGAGCAATTTTCTGGCGAGGGTTTTCCATCCGCTTAGTACCTGGTGGTGGAGGCAAAATTGAAATCGCGGATCTTGGCGGCGGGCACGACCATTTCAAACGACTCTTCCCCGGCAGTCCGCTGCGCTGGGCTCATCATTTCCACCTGGCCCAGCATGTCCATCAGGCTCTGATTGAAGCGCAGGTTTCTGACCCCCTGCCGCACCTGCCCGTCTTCGATCCAGAACGTCCCGTCGCGCGTCATGCCGGTCAGGATTTTCTT
>PLWR01000123.1:780-4219 GCA_003165615.1 Acidobacteriota bacterium
GCCGTCTGGCGCGCATAGACCAGGTTTTTCACTTCGCCTTTTTCGACAATCGGCACGCGCTGACGGGGAATGCCTTCGCCATCAAAGGGGGCGCCGGTCTGCAAAGGATGGAAAACATCGTCGCGAAGGTTGATGTTATCGCCAAACACCTTCTGGCCCACGCGGCCGGTGAAGCAACTGCGCTGCTCGCTGACGGCCTGTCCGCTGAAGTCAAGGATCATAAAGCCCAAAAGGTCGAGCATCGCGGAGGGCTCCAGGATCACCGTGTAGCGGCCTGGCTCAACCTCGCGCGGTTCGCGGCTGGCGAGGGCCTTCTGCGCAGCGCGCTCGGCAAGCTCCAACGGTTCCAGTTCCATCCAGTAGGGCGCCGTTTTCTTCGCCCAACCGGAACTGGAGTCGCCCATCATGGTCACGGAAAACTCCGACATGGTTTCTTCGTGATAGGCCTTCATGCCGCGCGAGTTGAAAAGTCCGAAAGCCGAAGCGCCGCTTGAGAACACCCCGGCGGCCGTGAGGCCATCCTTTTCTGCGCGTTCCACCACCTGAGCCACCATCTCCGCCCGCGTTCGCGGCGTCAGCTTCGCGGTCTCGTTGTAGAAACGATCGAGGGCGCGATAAGTCTGCGGCCCCGGCATCGGCAGCAAAAGGGGGTCGGGCGGCTGTAGACGCGCCAGCACGAGAGCGTTCTCGCAAAGTTGGCGGATCGATGCTTCGTCAAATTTGTTGGTGCTGGCCCGCGCCATCCGCCCCTCGCTGACCACCCGGACCGATAGCGACGAGCTCTCTTCTGCCACGTTCTGATGAATTATATTGTTGGCGAAGCGGGTGAGGGCGTAGGACGTTGATGAGACCGTGGCCTCAGTTTCATCGGCCGTGGAGTACTTCAGAACTCGATCGAAAACTTCTTCCGCGCGTTGTCGGGTCAAATTCATTTGTGATTTAGTGATTAAGTGATTTAGCGATTCAATTAACGAATTTGTGAACTAATGATTGGGCCATTTTCCGGAATCATTTCGCCCTCCGGTGGCAATGTTCGCGTGCTATACCGCAATGGCTAAATCACTAAATCACCAAATCGCTAAATCACCAAATCACGCAATGATTTCATTCCGGGTACGCCACGCCCACTTGCACTTTGCGGAAGCGTGCGGGTGAAGCGCCATGCCCCGTGCCCATGGTCTGCATGGGCTGTCCCTTGCCACAATTGGGAGTGCCCCACAACGTCCAGTAATCAGGCCCGCAAATGGCGTCGCAGGAATTCCAGAATTCGGTCGAGATGCCGCCGTAACTGGGGTTCTTCAGCATCCGGGTTTTCTTGCCGCGGCGAATCTCCCATCCGATTTCGGTGCCAAACTGGAAGTTGTAGCGCCGGTCGTCGATCGACCAGCTCCGGTTGGTCTCCATATAAATGCCGTCGTCGGTGTCGGCAATCAGGTCTTCCGGTTTCCAGGTTCCGGGCAGGATGCTCACGTTGGTCATGCGGATCAGGGGAATGCGATTCCAGCTTTCCGCGCGCATCGATCCGCTCGACCGTTGCAGGCCGACCGCCGATGCGGTCTCACGCGAACTGAGGTAGCCCACAAACAGGCCGTCCTTGATAATGGGTGTGCATTGGGCGGGGACGCCTTCGTCGTCGTATGCAAAGGTGCCAAGCCCGGGGCCGTGCGCGGGGGTGGCGTCGGCGACGACATTGACGATGTCGGAAGCGTATTTGAGCTTGCCCAGCTTATCAAGGGTCAGGAAACTCATTCCGGCGAAGTTGGCTTCTGTGCCCAACACGCGGTCCAGCTCAATGGGATGTCCGACGGATTCGTGAATCTGCAATCCCAATTGCGAGCTGTCGAGAATAATATCCTTCTCACCGGAGGGGCATTGGTCAGCCTTGAGCAAGGCCACAGATTCCTCCGCCACGCGGCGTGCATTCTCCACCAGCTTCAGTTCTTCCACCAGCTCGTAACCTTTGTTCTGATACTGCCCCCCGAAAGAGTTGGGGTAGGAACGGCGCTGGATTTCATTCCCGGCAAAGGAAGTGGCCACATACCCTGTGCCCGTTTGGGTTTTCAATTGGTAGATTTCAGAGCCCAGGCTGGAAAGGAAGAGTTGCTCAATGCGGCGAAAGTCCATCGCCCCTTCGGCCAGGGTCACACCCGACACCTTGCGCAATTCCATGTCGATCTTCAGCAGGAGATCCAAACAGGAAGAAACAGGGACGGAAAACGGATCCATCCGGCAGGGCGCGGCCCAGTGGTCCACGATCTTTTTTTCCGGAACCAGATAGATGTCTTTTTTCTTGGTCAGAGCGCTGGCCAGCGCGATTTCCACGGCCAAAGCCGCAGCCCGGTCCACGTCCGCGTGGGTCAAAATATCGGTGGAAGCAAAACCCCATCCTCCCCCGGCGATCACGCGGATTCCTAACCCCAAAGACTGCGATTCCCTTACTTGGGAAGTCTGCCCATTCTTGGTGGAGATATAGCGCTGGCGGGTATCAAGCACCCTTACTTCGGCGTACGTGGCCCCGCGCGCAACCGCGGTGTCCAACGCCCAAGTTGCGAATTCCTTCATAGGTAGCTGATAGCTTACAGCCGACAGCCGACAGCATGTTTAAGCTGTGAGCTGTGGGCTGTTAGCTGTTGACTGCCTTTCTATGTGCCTTCTGACCAGGAGGCAAGATACTTCTCCTGCTCGGGTGTCAGCTTATCAATATCGACCCCCAAAGATTGTAACTTGAGCTTCGCCACATTTTGATCGATGTCGGCGGGCACAGGATAAACTTTGGCTTCGAGCTTCTTGGCGTTCTTCACCACGTACTCGACGGAAAGCGACTGATCCGCGAAGCTCATATCCATCACCACGGCGGGGTGGCCTTCTGCCGCTGCCAGATTGATCAGCCGGCCTTCGCCCAAAAGGTAAATCTTCTTACCGTTTCGCAATGTATATTCGTCCACATATTCGCGCGTCCGGCGCTTGCTCACCGCGAGCTCCTCCAGTGCCGGAATGTCAATTTCCACATTGAAGTGGCCCGAGTTTGACACCACCGCGCCATCCTTCATCAAGGGGAAATGCTTCTTCGCCACCACGGACTTGTTTCCCGTGACGGTGATGAAGACATCCCCGATCTTCGCCGCCTCGGTCAGAGGCATGACGCGGAAGCCATCCATCACCGCTTCCAGCGCCTTGGTGGGATTGATTTCGGTGATGATCACATCGGCGCCCAGGCCTTTGGCGCGCATCGCCACGCCGCGCCCGCACCAGCCGTATCCGCAGATGACCACGCGGCTGCCGGCAAACAGCACGTTGGTGGCGCGGAGAATTCCGTCCAGGGTGGATTGACCCGTGCCGTAACGGTTGTCGAAGAAATGCTTGGTATCGGCGTCGTTTACAGCGACGATGGGAAACTTTAGCACGCCGTCGTTTGCCATGCTGCGCAAGCGAATGACGC
>PLWR01000110.1 GCA_003165615.1 Acidobacteriota bacterium
AGGGGCGGTCGGGCTCGTGGGATCAGGGTCGGGCGGCGGCGCAAAGGCCTCCTGTAATTCACCCACCTTGGTGGTTTCGAGTTCGAAGGTCGTATAGCAGTGGTTGCAGACGTGGTTGAAGCAGCACATGGGCTGGCAGGAGTATAAGACATCCTGGGAGCCGCATTGGGGGCATGAGACGGAAATTGTGGAAAGAAGCATACGCAATTCTGAATTATGAATGGTGAATTATGAATTGTGAAGTGCCAACCACGTAGCGCAGCAACACAAGTTCCAGGTGCTAGGGCAATTCTGAATAGTGAATTATGAATTATGAATTGTGAATTGCCAACTGCGTAGCGGACATCTCTCGTGAACGCTGTCATGCTGAGCCCGTTCGCTCCGCTCAGGGTAAACTCCGCGAAGCATCGCTGCTGTTTGTCTCTATGTGCTGATCGCAAAAGACAACTGCAGACCCGCCGCGGCGGGTTCGCCCGCCGGAAAGCACGGCGGACTCAGGATGACAGAGGACAATAAGCGGAAAGCAGCCGGCATTGGGCCATTCATAATTCATAATTCACAATTCATCATTATCTACGTGTACTTCAGCCAGCGGAGCAATTCCACCAAGGAAGGTCTTTTGCCGTACATCAAGATGCCCACCCGGTAGATCTTGGCGGCGACATACACCACGCCGACGGTGGTAGCCATGCTGAGGGCCAGCGAGAGGACGATTTGCCAGAAGGGTGGAGTCTGCAACGCAATACGAAAGGTCATGAGAATGGGGGACAGGAAGGGGATCAACGACACGACAACCGAGAGCTGTGAGGACGGGTCGCGCATCACGGCGGGGTAAAGAAGGAAGGCGGCCACGATGGGCAGGGTGACGGGCATTTGCGCTTGCTGCGCCTCCTGCTCGCTGGAAGTCATTGCCCCGACGGCAGCGTAAAGAGACGCATAAAGAAAATAACCAGCCAGGAAGAACAGCAGGGCATAAATCAGAAGAGAAAGTGGAATATGAAACTGCGGCACGGACGCGCCCGGCCTGAAAGCGGCAGCGGCGGCTGCCCCGTAAGTTGATATGAGTACCCCGGCGATTGTCCAGATGAGATACTGCGTGAAGCCAACCCCTGCGACGCCCAGGATCTTTCCCGAGAGCAACTGAAATGGCCTGGCCGAGGAAGCGAGGATTTCAACAATGCGCGTGGTTTTTTCTTCCAGAACGGATCGCATGGTGGCCACGCCATAAACAATCAACGTGATGTAGAGGACCATGACGACGGCAAACGCCATGATGAAGGTTTGACCTTTCTCTTCCGACTCTCCCCCCTTACCGACTTTGACCAGGGTGAGATCCACCCCGCGAACCAGCTCGCTCAAATTATCGATTTGAATCCCGCGAGCGCTCAAACGCCGGGAAATCACCGCATGATCAATCGCACTCCGGATGGAGCTGACGGCTTGAAAATCACTGGTATTCCGGGTGTGAAACTCCACGGCTTTCCCTTCCAGGACTCCCTTGGGCACCACCAGGTAACCATCCAGCAGTCCGCGCCGAACCTGGCCGGCAAGCTCGTCCCGCGCCCCCTGCTCGGACTGGGGCTGCTCGAGCGTCCGAACCAACTGGAAGAGCGGCTGGCCATTCTTCAATTTCTCGGTGAATCCCGCCGCGATGTTTTTCCCGAAGCTGGCATCGCCAAGGAGGGCGATCTTGAGGGTGTGGTCGGACTGCCGCGTGGCCAGCATCATGGTGAAAATCAGTAAGCCCGCACTGAACAGAGGCAGGCCGATCGTGGTGAAGATAAATCCCTTGGTGCGAATGCGCGTCAGGTATTCGCGTTTGACCACCAGCCAGACTTTACGCATTGGCTCCTGCAACCTTTTCGATGAAGATGTCGTTCAAAGGCGGTTCGACCAGTTCGAAGCGGCTGATGCGCACGCCGCGCAGCAGAGCGGCTTTAAGGATTTCCTGGGGATCGGCGCCGGGCTTGAGGCGGGCTTCCACGACTGCCCCAAAGCGGTTCACTTTTTCGACCAGTCCCGTGCCTTCCAGAAAGTCCCCGTCCCCTGAATATTCCATGCGCAGGGTGTTCTTCCCGTAAGATTGCTTGATGGCGCGGAGGTCCCCGTTCAACACATTGCAACCTTTGTTGATCAGACAGATGGCGTCACACATCATCTCCACCTGCTCCATGCGGTGAGTGGAGAGAATGATCGTGGAACCCTGGTCGCGCAACTCCAGCATGATGTCTTTGATCAGGCCTGCATTCACCGGGTCAAGGCCGGCGAAAGGTTCATCAAGAATCAGCAGCGGGGGCTTGTGAATCACCGTGGCAATAAACTGAACCTTTTGCTGCATGCCTTTGGAAAGGTCCTGGATCTTCTTCTCTGACCAGGCTGCCAATTCCAGACGTTCCAGCCAGGATTGGGCGCGCTGCGCCGCTTCGGTCTCGGAGAGTCCTTTCAGGGCGCCCAAAAACCGCAGGACCTCCCTCACTTTCATTTTGGCGTAGAGGCCTCGTTCCTCGGGGAGATAGCCGACGAGGTCCTGGGTGCGTTCGCTGACGGGCTCCCCAAGAACCTGAATTGACCCTTCGTCAGGAATCAGCACACGCATGATCATGCGGAGCGATGTAGTCTTGCCGGCGCCGTTGGGGCCCAGCAGACCGAAGACGGCGCCTTCCCTGATCCCCAAGCTCAAATTGCTGACCGCGGTCAGCGTGTCAAACCGTTTGGTAACTCCCTCGAGAACCACTGCATCCATCGCTGAACCCGCCCGGCCTGCGGAACCTGGAGGAGCTTGCCAGCGATTATTCCCGCAGACTGCTCTCTCTTGAACCCGCTGACCTTCACGACGCTCACACGTTGTGCTGTGAAGCGGATTTACGTTTGTAGCATCAAAATGCATTGGGGGCAATCACAAACTTGGGCTCCGCTCAGGCTGTAGGCCTGGTGAGACGTCCCAGCTAATTCTCTACGACAAGCACCCCCTACCCCGTCTTACTATGGCTGATCATTACCCTTATCTTCGGCTGGATACGGGGCCAGAAGTCGGAAAGCAGCCCTCTCCCTTGGGGAGAGGGTGGCGAGCGTAGAGAGCCAGGTGAGGGGTTGCTTGGTGATGTGGGCCTATCTGGTCCCTCCACGCCGTGCAAGTGACCCCTCACCCGGCCCCCCCCCGGCTGAAGAGAACGCCAGCGGCGGTCCACCCTCTCCCCTGGGGAGAGGGCAAGGCCCAATTCCCGACTAGGCTGAGGCGCGCGGAACAGGCTGTACGAAGTTATTTCCCGGGAGTAAGATAGGCGACTGCGGGTAAGCCACCCCCAATTGGAGAAGCAAACGCCATGCGAAATGTAGTGATTATAGGTTCGGGGTGCGCGGGATTGACGGCAGCTATTTATGCCGCGCGCGCCAATTTGAAGCCACTGGTTATCCGGGGGCTGGAAGGCGGTGGACAACTGATCTTGACGACTTTGGTGGAAAATTTCCCCGGCTTTCCCAAAGGCGTGCAAGGGCCGGAGTTGATCGAACGGATGCAGAACCAGGCTGCCCAATTTGGCGCCGAGTTCATGGAAGGCCACGTTACTCGCGCTGACCTCTCCCGCCGCCCCCTGGTGATTGACGTAGAGAGCGAGGCGATCCAGACGCGCACGCTGATCATCGCTTCCGGCGCGTTGGCAAGAATGCTGGGCCTGGAATCGGAGCGCAAGCTGCTTGGCCACGGTGTCTCGACCTGCGCCACCTGCGACGGATACTTCTATCGTGGCAAAGAGGTTGCCGTGGTCGGCGGCGGCGATACTGCCGCGGAAGAGGCTCTCTTCCTCACGCGCTATGCCACGCAGGTCAGCATAATTCATCGCCGCGACCAGTTACGCGCCTCCAAGATCATGCAGGACCGGCTTTATCACAATCCAAAGATCAATTTCATCTGGGATTCGCAGGTGGTGGACGTCCTGGACGTGGACCGAGGCGAAGTTACGGGAGTCAAGCTCAAGGATACGAAGACCGGGGACGAAGCCATCAAGAGCTGTCACGGAGTGTTCATGGGAATCGGCCATTCGCCCAATACCTCTCTGTTCCGCGGGCAGCTCGATATGAACGAAGTGGGCTATCTGATTACACACGACGGAAGCAAGACCAACCTGCCTGGCGTCTTCGCCGCGGGTGACGTCCAGGACCACGTTTATCGCCAGGCCATCACGGCGGCTGGCTCCGGCTGCATGGCAGCCATTGATGCCGAGAGGTTCCTGGAAGCGGAACACTGAGGCGCAGGTGTCGGGTGCCAGGTGCCAGGTGAAAAGCAGGTGTCGGGTGTCAGGTTCCAGGTGTCAGGCGTAGAGGCTGGTCTTAGGTCCGAGGTTGCAGGAAAACGCGAACGGCCATCAAAAGCTACCGCGATCTTCGGGTTTGGCAGAAGTCGATGGACCTTGTCGTGGAGAGCTATAGGATTGTGAACCTCCTCTTTTAGATAACGCGGCCGAATTGGGCCGGATGCTGGCCGGGCTAATTAACAAACTGAAAGCCCGACGCGAGGAACCCTGACACTTGGCACCTGGCACTTGGCACCTGGCACCTGGCACCTGGAACCTGACACCTGGAACCTGCGCCCATGCTCCGCCCCATTCTCCTCTACCTTTCCCGGAAACAGACCCCCAAGAAGATTCTTACAGGCCACGCCTTGGGCCGCCCCATGACGGCGCGGTTCATTGCCGGTGAAGAGTTGGATGACGCGCTCCAAGTGATCCGGCGGTTGAACGCCGAAGGCTTTATAGTGACCCTCGACCTTTTGGGTGAGAGCGTGCAGGAAGCCGCGGAAGCTGAAGCGGCTTGCCAGGCTTACCTTCACCTCCTCGACCGACTGGCGGTGGAACATTTGAATTCCCACGTGTCCGTCAAGCTCACTCAACTGGGCTTGGCCATTGATGAAGGGTCGGCGTGCCGTCTTTTGAATTTGATCTGCGAGCGTGCCGCCAAGTATCACAACTTTGTGCGCGTGGATATGGAGGGTTCGGCCTTCACCGAAGCGACGCTGCGAGTTTTCCGCACTGTGAATGCGCCACGCGATGTGGCGGGCATCGTCATCCAATCATATCTTTACCGCAGCGACCAGGACGTGGAAGAGTTGTTGAAGTGCGGAGCCCGCATCCGGCTGGTCAAGGGCGCTTACGACGAGCCTCGCGAAATCGCCTATGCGCGCAAAAGCGACGTGGACCGCAGCTTCGTGAGGTTGATGGAGAGGATGCTTTCCAGCGGTATCTATCATGCCATCGCCACGCATGACGAACGCCTGATTGGCGTTACGCAGGAGTACGCGAGGGTGCACCACATTTTCCCCGAGTGTTATGAATTTCAATTTCTGTACGGGATCCGCCGCGACTTGCAGCGCCACCTGCTCCGCCAGGGCGCGCCAGTGCGCCTTTACGTTCCCTATGGGCGTCAGTGGTATGCTTACTTCATGCGGCGCCTGGCCGAAAGACCGGCGAACCTGTTATTCCTGCTTCGCAATCTTTTCCGCGCCTGAGTCCGGTTAGGGAACAGGGGACAGGGAATAGGGAAGGAGTAGGCAGTAGGGAATAGCTAAAATGGGAATATATAAAATGGGAATAGCTACAATTGAATAGGCGATAAGGAATAAATTGATGTAGGTTGCGAGGTTCTATTCCCTATTCCCTGTTCCCTGTTTTCCCTTCCCTACTTTATACCCAGTTGCTTTCTTGCCGCCTCGCTCAGGCGGCTGATGTCCCAGGGCGGCTCCCACACCACCTGCACGGTTGCGGATTTCACCTCTGGGATCTCTGCAACCTGCTGCCTCACCTGCTCGCTAATGAAGCTGTGAGCAGGGCAACCCCTGGCCGTCAGGGTCATCACTACCTTGACGTGATCGTCCTCAATCTGGACGTCGTAAATCAATCCCAAGTCCACGAGACTGACTGGAATTTCCGGGTCGTAACACTTGCGCAAAACTTCATAAACTTGCTCATTCGTTACCATTCACAGCCTCGTCGATTGATTTCTCCGTGGTTGACTCAACTGACCACTACCTTTTATTCTCGGCCAGTTTTCAAACTTGGCAACTGTCACGGCTCACCGGGAATGGATCTGGCTAACCGCATACCATTCGACCCAAGACGCCGGTTCGGGCGTTCGCTATGTCGTGCGCCTGGGTCGAGCCAAGCTGCCCATTCTGCATAGCCGCCCCCCCGTAACACGCGCATCCCGGGCGCATCTGCTTCCTCACGCCCATCCGCAGCAACATAGGGGTAGGGGCGGTAGAGGCTGTCGCACCACTCCCAAACATTGCCCGACATGTCGAACAGTCCCAACCGGTTCGGCTGTCCTTTTCCGACAGGTCTGGGCGCCGGCAACTGAACCGGCCCCCCTGTTCCGCCTCCCGCACGCGCGGCGTATTCCCATTCCGCCTCCGTGGGCAGCCGGAACGCGGCGCCGGCCACTCCTTCATTCAGCTTCCTGATCAGCGACTGACAGTCTTCCCAGGAGACTTGCTCCACCGGTATGCGGTCAGAGTCCGGATACTGTGCTCCCTGATGCGCACTCGGATTGGAGCCCATCAGAGATCTCCATTCTGCCTGCGTCAGTTCGTATTCACCCAGGTAGAACGGTCCCACGCGAACCGTGTGCACAGGCTTTGCAGCGGCAAAGAGCTCTGACCCCATCTCGAACTCGCCGCCCGGCACGAGCACCATCGGGATGCCCCAGCGGGCAACCCGCACCTGACGCGGCAGGCCGGTTTGGGGGTCGAACTCCTTCCCAACGATTTCAAACCCCGGCAGAGACGGGTTCATCCGGCGTTGGCACATCCTCATGCGCTCGGTCGCGTACCTGTCTCCAGGCCTTTGTTCGAGCGCCTGTCGAAATACCGCGTAAGCTGCGCGCCAATTCTCGGCCTTGACCAGTTCCTCGCTCTGCCGCACGAGATTTGAGAATTTCTCCCAGCGCGCGGAAATCTCCTCGAAGTGCGGGTCCCTGGCCACCGCAGGCTTGTTGGGGTTCACCAAAGCGTGGCTGTGGTGGCAATTCTGGCAGGAAACCGCCTGCTGCGTTTTTGGGCACCCGCTCTTGTGGCAGTCCGCGCACAGTCCCGCAACCGCCGCCCCGCGTGGAATGTGCTGGGGCTTGACGTTGTTGCGCTCGTCCTTGACGTGCCCCTGGCTCGCGCCGTGGCATGCCACGCAGTCGATGCCGGCTTTCGAGTGGCGGGACATGCCCCACTCGACAACCGAGATGACGTGACAGCGCGCACAGACGCCGGCCTCCTTGAATTGCTGGTCCGTCTGCGCCGCGCCGGAGAGTGCGAACAGAAAAAAGACAATTCCTGTCATCAGCCGAGCCATTGTTCCTCCAGCCAGCGATAGTCGGGCCGAAGCCAGTTCGCCCCGCACAAGTTTGCCAGTCGCTTGGCCGTGCCCAGCGCCGCTTGCTCTTCCGGCCGCATTTCCGAATAGCGCGTCAAGGCCTTGTAGTTGTCGTCCAGCAACCGATCCTCGAACATACCCGTGACCGCTGCGGAAAGGAATGGCCGCGAATAGACGAACCGCATGGCAGCCATGCAGAGCGTCTCGTCAGGCATGCGGCTGAGGCTCGCGGTCAATTCCGCGACCGCCGCAGGCAAAACCGGCTTATTCTCTCTCTGCCACAGTTGGAGATCATTGAACTCCGGCTTGGCTCCCGCACGAGCCCGCGGGTCGAGCTTCATGATCGACCCTGAAGCCAAAGGCTTCATGGCAATCAAACCCACGCCTTTGCGGAGAGCCAGGGGCAGAAACTGGCTGTAGTCTGCGCGCGCGTGAATGAAGTTGTAAGGAAAAATAATATAGTCGAGGCCTTCCAGTTCATCTAACGCCATGGTCATGGTTCGCTCGACGTGTGTCGAAATGCCGATGGCTCGGATCTTCCCGGCTTCTTTTGCCTTCCGCAGCAGGTCCCAGTTTTCGAGGGTCGGCTGGTCGATCTGTTGCGCGCAGAACCGGTAGAGATCGACATAGCCGAAGAACCTCGCCGCTTGATCGATGTCTTTGGGAGTGATTTCGTGGGCGAGCGAAATCAGGATCTTGTCGCGTTTTCCGCGGACAAGCCGCGCCGCGGGCTCCCACTGCCCCTCGCTGGCATAAACGTCAAGCAGGTTCACACCAAGATCGAACGCGTGCGCAATAATTCGGTCGCGCCGCGCCTGCCCTTCCGCGCTGAGGACCGTCTTCTCCGGGCCCGCCGGAAGACGGTCCGCCGGGTCCGTGTGAGAACCGAATGAGAGCAGCGAGACGTCCATATCGGTCTGCCCCAGCCGCCGGTAGATCATCCCACTCCGACGGAACTCGCCTAGGGCAGATTTCTGGAGATCTCCAGCCGCCGCGGCAAGACGCCCACTGGCGAGCAGCCCGGCCGAGCAGGCCGCGAGAAATTCACGGCGTGTCGAACTGCGTGTCTTCAACATGTGCACATCCCCTTCTCCTCTTGACTACTCATTGCCGTAATTTCCAACATTCGTCCAGCAGGCTTATCCGCTTGTTCCAGTTAACCACCAACGATAGCGTTGGACATATTGTCACAGTGTCGCGCTTAGAACTGCGATCACTCATTAAGGGCAAGCGACTGGTTACCGTAGCTGGCATCGTTTTCGATGTCAAGGCCCATATCAATTGACGCTTGTGGGTCTTGCACCGTGGGCTATATCCTTGTGCACCCCAGGCCTGAAAGCCCTGGCGCATTCTTACGCGGACTTCGGTCGCCGTCCACCCGTCCCTCCTTCCTTACGCCCTGCCACCTGCTGACTAACCATCTGTATTTTCAGCAACATTCCCGCCAACAACCTATAAGTTCCTTTTTTCATTGACATTCCCGCTTCGTTCCACAATTCTCCGCAGTGGTCCTTTGTTTTCAATGACATTCGCGCATCATTCCTTCACTTTCTAAAATTACTTCAGGTTCTTCGTTCGCTGCGGAAGATGACATCTTGTCCTGGGCTGTGGGGCGAACGAAGACTCCGCCAACTCGGACTCCCCTCAAATGCAGTAGGCAGTGGACAGACGGCAGCCGGAGGTGGCGCTGCATGGTCGGGTGGAATACAGGGCATTTCCGGTTCCTCAGACGGCGGAGGCATGGGGTCAATGGGGAAAGGACTTCCTCGGGGACAGGGCTGTTCACATGAGTAGGCTACCACTATGGCGGGGCGTTGTCAAGAGACAGGGTGCCGAGACAGGGTGCCCACATAACTAGCCAAGGACTTCTTCCATGGACTCATTGATTCAGTGGTCGGCTGACCAACGCACAACTCCCATCCGAAATGACGAACCTAAAAGGAGCGATGCGGATTATCTCACGGACGGCTTATAATGGCGGCGAAATCGCTCTAACCCACGGCTTGGGGCGCCCCGCCTGAATCCGGCCTTGAGCACGTTCGAAGTGAGTACGAGTCACGCCCACACGCCGCAGGGTAGTAACTCATTTTGGTTTTGTAGCGCCGGACTGTAGCCCGGCAGCCCGGCGCAGGCCCAAAATGCCCCGACGAGTCGGGGCGCTACACTAAACAGAGACACCACACGCCGCAGAAGGTATTGGACGCGCTAAAGCGGTTTGGTAAGATAGCAGGCATTTGGAGGCTATCATGAAGCTCATCAGAAATTCGGAAACCTCTCGACGCAACTTCCTCAAGATGCCGCTGGCCGCGGGCGCCGCCGCGCTGGTTCCCGGCCCGGCTCGGGCGTCCGCCGCCTCAGTTTCGGGACGGCGCGCATTGATGAAACTCGGATGCCAGAGCGGTCCGACTAATGAGGCACACCTGCAATACTTTGCGCGCTATGGGGTGCGCAATATCTGCGGATACCCTGAAATCGGCGAAGGCCGTCTTTACGCCACGGTGGACGAGCTGAAGCACTTGCGTGACCTGGCGGAGAAAAATAGCGTCTCCATTGACTGCATCGCGCCACCCTTTCTGTCGTCCACTCATGTCGATCAGACACCACATCTCGCGATCGTGCTGGCGAACAGTCCCGAACGCGATCGCGACATCGAAGCGTTCCAAACCCTCATCCGCAATTGCGCCGCCGCAGGTATCCCTTCCATCAAGTATAACTTGACCCTACTGGGGGTGCTGCGCACAGGACGCACTCCGGGGCGGGGCGACGCGACGTACAGCACGTGGCGGTTCGAGGACGCGCATCCCAATCCGCCTCTCACTCGCGCCGGCCGGGTGGACGCCGACATGTTCTGGGAACGGATCACCTATTTTCTGGAACACGTGATACCCGTCGCCGAAGAGTACAAGATCCGGTTGGCATGCCACCCCCACGATCCGGGCGTGCCGCCCGAGGGCTACCAGGGAGTGGTCCGCGTGCTGGGCACCGTGGACGGGCTGAAACGATTCATCACCATCAAGGAGAGCCCCTATCATGGGTTGAATTTTTGCCAGGGCACGGTTTCGGAAATGCTTAACGACCCGGGCAAGGAGATTTTTGATGTGATCCGGTATTTCGGCACGCGGAAGAAAATCTTCAACGTACACTTCCGCAATATCCGCGGCCACCGCGACGATTTTCAGGAGGTCTACCCGGACGAGGGCGACATCGACTTCGTCAAAGCCCTCCAGGTTTATATCGAGGTCGGTTATCCCTACTTGATGATGCCCGACCATGTGCCTCAGGCGCCCAACGACCCCGGAGGGTTGCAGTCATTTGCTTACTGCTACGGGTACATCCGCGCGTTGCTACAGGCGGCGGAACGAATGGGGTGAGCGTCTAACTGCCCCTATGTTCGCAGAACGGCGCTGAGGAAATTGGGCGAGGGGCGTTGACCCGATTACGGTCCGAGGCCGGCGAAGGGAAAATTCGTGTGGGATCAACCTCGTGAAGGCGGCAGCCCCGAGTACGCTTGCAGGGGGATCACAATCTACATAGAATCCGGAACCGACAGAATTCTTCATCCACCGGAGGAGTAATGCGTAAGCAATCTTCATTATGTTTCATGATTCTGGTATGTGCCGTGGGCTTGCAGGCCGCGCAGCATTCCGATCCGTCACAAGGAATTACTCTTTCCAATAGTTACGTGCGGCTGGAATTTGAGCCCGGCGGGATGGGACTATCCGCTCTGGTGGATCTCCACAGCGGCGTCAATCACATCCAGCCGGTTAAGGAGAAACACCTGCTTTGGGAAATCGCGCTGGGCAGGGGCACGCTGATCAGGAAGGTCAATAATAACTATGCGCCGTGCAACTACGCGGTGGTGGAGCGGCTTCCCGGGGGCACGCAGCGGGCGGTGATGGAATGGAACGACCTGCGCTGGTGGAAGGAAGATCGCGTTCTGACGGTGCGAGCGACGGTTGACCTGCCACCTGATTCGGGCATTGCGAAGTGGCGCATTTCTGTCGACAACAAAAGCGACTACTGGGGCCTATGGTCGGTCGCCTATCCTGACGTCACGGGGTTTCCCGAGGCCGGGAAATACGACCTGGCACGCACGGTGAATTCCACGGGGGGGGCGCTGTTTCGTGCCTGGAGCGGAAAGATTCAAGCTCGGAACCCTTCCGGTGATTTGCCGATGCAGTTCCTGGCGCTGAGCCGGAATCACGATTCCGTTTATCTTGCCACGATGGATGCAAGCGGTTACGCCAAAGACTTCGTGGTGGACTCGAATGAGAAAAATATCTCGATTGTCCATTACGCCGAGGATATGGGTGTGGCGGGCTCCGATTATCCTGGCTACTATCCCGTCGAGTTCGGTGTGTATCAAGGCGGATGGGTGGAAGCGGCGCAGCACTATCGCGTCTGGGCTTTGCAGCAGAAGTGGGCGCAGGCAGGGACGCTTTCCCAGCGCGCGGATTTTCCCGAAATTTTGAAAAACCTGGGAGTGTGGATTTTAGAAGCCGACTGGACGGCGGGCGGTACGGGAGGCTTTTCGCCGCAAATGGATGCGCGTCTGCTGCAAGCCCAGAAGACCCTCGGCGTGCCGGTGGGCGTGCATTGGTATAACTGGCACCACATGAGGTTTGACAACGAATATCCTCACTTCCTCCCTCCCAAACCCGGATTTGCGGAACTTGTCAAAGAACTTGTCAAGCAAGGTGTGTTGGTGATGCCTTACATCAACGGATTGAGCGCGGATTTAAATATTCCGGACTTTGACAAGTTTGCGCCTCATGCCATCGTGGACGAGGCGGGCGGATACAGACTGCACTTTTACGGTGAGGCCTCCGGGCGCCTGCTGTCCATGTGTCCCACCCAAGAATACTGGCAGAACGCGGTTTCCACCCTCGTCCAGAGTCTCGTTGAGGATTACGGAGTCAACGGCGTCTACATCGATCAAATTGCCTCCATGGAACATGAACTCTGCTTCAGTAGAACTCATGGCCATCCCGTGGGCGGGGGGCATTACTGGGTGGATGGAAACCGCGATCTTCTCGCCAAGGTCCGTAATCTGTCGACGCGCAACGGACGGCGTCCCGTCATTACGTCCGAAGGCACCAATGAGGTCTTTCTGGATCTCGTGGATGGCTATCTAACTGATCTCCCCACGGATCGGGAAATCCCTCTGATGGAAGTGGTCTACTCCGGCTACGCTATCTTCTTCGCCAGCCCCAGTGACTTTACCAGGAGTGATCGCTCCTTTGCTCATGCGCAGGGGCAGGCTTTGATTGACGGCCGGCAGAACGGGTGGATGAGCGTGGATCTTTTTAAACCGGAGTATTCCACCAAGGCGGAATACCTCGGCCAATGCGGACGCCTGCGGGTGGCGACTAAACCCTATCTTGTTTATGGCCGCCTGCTGGGCCCGGTTGAACCGGAACGGCCTGTCCCCACCTATACCGAGGAGAGGAGTGGACCCGAACAAAAGGACAGATACACCGGCCCGCTGCCGGCCGTCGAGGGACGGCTTNNACTTGGCAGTGTTCCTGGCGAACTACATCGGCCAACCCGTAGAATTCAAGTACCGGATCGACCCGGCCCAGTATGGCCTTGCGGGTAAACGTTTTGAGTTGAAGGAAATTACCGCCGGGGGCAGTGTTCCCATTTCGACCGTCACCGGAATAGTGGAGCGCAGCGAAACCCTTGGGCCCAGAAAACTCAAGGTGATTGAGATAGCGCTTCCTGCCGGACCTTCGGCTCGCCTCGGAGCAAATCAGTGAGCCTGCGAAGCTTTGAGCGCAGTTCCTTTTTCCCCAAGCTGCGCGGCTGAATCCGGCCGCTACAAAAAGCTGGTCGGCTAATTATTCTTGCCTTGCACAGATAAGGAGGGATGACATGGATAGAAGAATTTCTTACCGGCGCCGTGATGTGCTGAAGGCCCTGAGTTTCATTCCCGCGGCGTGGGTGCCACGGGGCAAACATCATACGCAGGCGCCGCCGCTGGTCTTTAGCTGTTCGGCNNGGCTCCGGCGTCCTCATCCTGGCGGAGGGTTACCCGGCCAAAACCACCCAGCTTGATTCAGCAATCTTTCAGAAGGCCGCGGAAAAGAAGTTGCGCCTTTACGTGGAGTTCCCTTCCTACATGCCGGGGTTGCAGGTGGGTGAGCCGCGGGGAATCGCCAAGGGGCGACACGGTAACCTGTTGGAGCGCGTCTTTGTCGCTTCCGATGCCTTCCGCCCCTCTCTGGAGAAACTCGCGATCCTGGATTTCCACGATGGCAAGTACGTGCCCGTGGAATTTGCCAACGCGGATCTGGTTTTGGCGCGGGCGGCGGGTTTTGACAAGGCCGTTTTTGGACTTCCCACCGAGGGAGTGAGGCCGATCCTCTTTAAAGCTTCGGAGGGGGATGTTCTGATTGCCACCACGAAGCTCAGCCATTTTCTTACCGGCCGGTATGCGCCTACGAAGTCGTGGGGCACCGTGTGGAATTGGATCCTTGGCTGGTTGACCCCTGAGGCCCATCTCNNTGTCGTAACCCCGTCCTTCCCGTCCGGCCAACCTTTGCCTGAAAACGCCGAGCTGGAGGCTTTCCAAAAGGGCGTGGAGTGGTACAGCAAGGCACGATTGTTTGTGGATTCTTCGTGGAAAGAAAAGGTGGTTGAACGCGAAAATCTGGGCCACGCTTCACCACCGCCGCCACCGGATTGGCCCGTGGGCGACGGCCGGGAAGGAGTGCTGGAAGGGTTTTCCAATGCCATCGAATACGATGGCAGCCAACTGCTAGGCTGGGGCCGTCGCAATGACTGCTCGGGGGAAACGTCCTTGGCCATGGCGTGCTCCTCGGTGCTCAGCGGCAAGGCGCGGGATGGCGAAATCGCCGCCAACCTAAATGACTTCATCTACACCCTATCGGCGCTTGCGCAAGGCCCACGGAACGACCCGGCAAGCCCGTCCTTTGGCCTCGTGGGGTGGGGATTGCCGGCATCCATGGGAATCTACTACACCGATGACAACGCGCGCAGCCTGCTGGGAACCATCGGCGCAGCGGGGTTGCTGAAGTCCGATCGCTGGGACGAGCCGGTGCTGCGTTGTCTACTAGCGAACCTCCGCACCACCGGGAAAATGGGCTTCCGCGATAACAGTCTGGACGAAAAGAATTTGCAAGCCAACGGCTGGCAGTACTTCTACGACGTGGAAACCACGAATTATGCCCCACACTTTGAGGCCTACCCGTGGGCATGCTTTCTCTGGGCCTACGATAAAACTCATGACGCCAGGTTTATCGACCGCACCCGGAACGCCATCCGCATGACGCTGGCAGCGTACCCGGACCAATGGAAGTGGACCAACGGCATTCAGCAGGAACGCGCCCGCATGTTGTTGCCGCTGGCATGGCTGGTGCGGGTTGAGGATACCCCCGAGCACCGCCAGTGGCTGCGGCACATGGCGGAGGCTCTGCTGGCCTTTCAGGACGAATGCGGCGCCCTGCGCGAGGAGATCGGCCCGGGACGCAGCCACTACGGCCCGCCCACTTCGAACGACCGCTATGGAACCAATGAGGCGTCGCTGATCCAGCAGAATGGCGACCCGGCTTGCGACCTTCTGTATACCTCCAACTTTGCCTTCCTGGGATTGCACGAGGCCGCTGCCGCCACCGGCGACGCGTACTACCTGCAAGCGGAGAACAAGCTGGCGGAATTTCTGTGCCGCATCCAGGCCCGTTCGTCCGCGCACCCTGAACTGGATGGCGTCTGGTTCCGCGCCTTCGATTACAAGATCTGGGATTACTGGGCAAGTAACTCGGATTGGGGGTGGGGTGTGTGGTCCACGGAAACGGGATGGACGCAGGCTTGGATCACCTCGGTGCTCGCCATGCGGCGGATGAAAACATCACTCTGGGATTTATCGGCGAAAAGCCAAATCGCCCGGCATATGGAAAAGTTGGTGAAGGTTATGATGCCGGAGAGGAGAGACACATGAACCGTCGAGGCTTCCTGAAAGATGTGACGGGGTTGGGAATCGCGGGGGGAATTACAGGCAAGCTTTGGGGTGAGGCTTGCCTGGCCGGTGGCGAGATGGGCACGATTCCTGCCCAGGATTCTTCGCCGCGACCTTACGGGAGCGCGCAATTTCAGACGTTAGCGCTCGAAACGTACATGCAAAACAGCTTTAACTACTGCAACCGCATGGTTGACGGAGCCGGCCAGCCCTATTTCAACATCTTCTGGACGGAGCCTGCCGAGGCTGCGCATGACTGGCCGGACTTCGGCGATGTGACGGCGCGGAACTACCAGGGCGTGGTGATGGCCCGGCGCATGACCGGCGTGTCATCTCCCATGGAAAAAATCTGGCGGGGAAATCTCCTGCGCCTTATCGACCCGGCGAATGGGTTGTTGACGCGGCCGGAG
>PLWR01000465.1 GCA_003165615.1 Acidobacteriota bacterium
CACTTAAATCAAAACCGCTCTAGGTGGCAGCGTAGTGAGGGCAGTTTATGGAAGGAACCCCGATCATTGTACGGGGATTTTCAATCGCCGCGGATGGCGAACACAAATTTCGAAAGCTCGTGAGGAGTTCATGTCACATTTTCGGAAGTTGATCGTTCTCTTGGCATTCCCCCTGTTTCCGGTGGCGTCCTTTGCTCAGCAGGCGCTCACCTGGGAGCAGGTTCGGGATAAATTTGAGGCCGTCAATCCGACCCTGAAAGCCGCTGAAATCAATATTGACGAGTCGCGCGACAATGAAGTCACGGCCTATCTCCGCCCCAATCCGTCTTTCAATTTCGGGACGGATGGCACGCAGCTCGCTCCGCATAACGGGACCTGGGTACCTCTGCTCGGTACGCAGTACGTCCCGGGGGTGAGCTACCTGCATGAAAGGCGGCACAAGAGGGAGTTGCGGCTGGAAGCCGCCAAAAAGGCCACTGATATCGCCGGCTCACAGCTTAAGGATCAGGACCGGACGCTCCTCTCCACTCTGCGCGGCGCGTTCGTGCTGGTGCTGCAACAGAAGGCGCTCCTTGCACTGGCCAAAGCCAACCTCGATTACTACGACCACGTGCTCAATATCAGCCGGGAGCAATTCCGCGTGGGGGGCATCGCGAGAATAGATTTCGATCGCCTGGAGCTGCAGCGCGTGCAGTACGAATCGGACGTGGAAAGCGCCCGGGTGGCCCTGGTGGACGCGAAAATCCAGGTTCTGCAGTTGCTGACCGATCGCACGCCACCGACCCAGTTTGATGTCACGGGCCCGTTTGATTCCTCGGACCAGCTTCCGTCGCCCGACGAATTGCACCGCCTGGCACTCGATACCCGTCCAGACCTCAAGGCGGCAATGCAGGCGGTGGAAATGGCGAAAACGAACCACCAACTGGCGGTCGCCAATGGATCGACCGACCCGACCTATTCCGTATGGGTTTCCTATAATCCTTCCTTTAACAATCCTAACGACAGGGAAACCATCGGCGCCAGTGTCAACATCCCCCTCCGCATCTTCGACCGGAATCAGGGAGAGAAGGCGCGTACTCTGGCGGATATCGGCCTCAACGAGCGGCAACGCGACGCCGCGGAGGCCCAGGTGTTCAGCGATGTGGATACCGCCTATGCCAACGTGGAGAGCAACATCATCCTGATCCGGCCTTACAAAGAGAAATATCTCGCCCAGGCCGTCCGCGTGCGCGATACGGTAACCTATTCTTATCAGCGCGGTGGAGCATCCCTGCTGGATTTCCTGAACGCCGAGAGCGACTATCGCAGCGTTCAGATAAACTATCTGACTCTTATCGGTACCTACCTGACCGCCGTGGCGCAATTGAATCAGGCGGTGGGCCGGGAGGTTATTCCCTGAACCGCAAATTGTTTGAAATTGGCCTGCCACCCGGTGCATGCTTCATGGGTTCTGTCGGTGAAGCAATTACGTGAAACCGTGGGTAGCCGCAATCTGCCGTAAGCAAGGCGAGGCGGGGAGCAGGTTCTGGGCAGGGGGGTTCGGGATGGCACGTTGGTGGCCATTCGATGCGAGATGATTGCGGAAGGGTAAAAATGTCCGCGGAGGCTGGGGATGTGACATTTTGACGCTGTGCTCCAGACCCTGGCATCAGCCAATATCCTCGGGCATTCTTGGACTATCCACAATGTGGGGTACGAAAAACCAGATTTGAACAGGTTCTAGTCAGTGACTCAGTGACCGCCGCAGCAAAGGTCGAAAAGCGCGCGCCAAAGGAGACGACCCAGTGAAGAAATTCGAGGTGCGGGGCTGGTTTGAAGATACCGGAATTGTCGCTGCCGTGCGCGTCAACTCAGCGGAGGACGCCATGTTTGCCGCCCAGTCGGTTGCGGCGGGAGGGGTGGTGGTCATCGAAATCCCCCTGACCGTGCCCCAAGCTATGAAGGTCATCAACCAGTTGGCTAAGAGCACGCCCACCATCGTCGTGGGGGCGGGAGGTGTAACGAATCCCCACACCGCGCAGGCCTGCCTTGAAGCCGGCGCGCAGTTTCTGACCTGCGACGGCCTGCAACCTGCCGTGATCGAGTTCGCCTCGAAGCAGGACGTGGTGGCGTTCCCGGGTGCGCTGACTCCGACGGAAGTCATTACCGCCTGGGAAGCGAACTCCGATTTCGTCAAGGTGGTTCCGTGTGCTCACATTGGCGGCGAAGCTTACATTGGGTCTCTGCATCGAATGTTCCCGCAGATTCCGTTAATAGCCGCCGGAGGTGTGAATCAGCAGAATGCGTCCAATTTCATCCTGGCAGGGGCCGTCGCCCTCGGCGTGGGCAGGGAACTGATTCCTTCTGACGCGATCCGGCGTCGCCAGGAAGACCGGATTGGCGAACTGGCCCGCCGCTTCCGGGGTTTCGTGAAGGCCGGCCGTGACCACCTGGTGGCCCGCGCCCGAAGGTCCGCCGGTCCCAATGAGTAACCTAACGAAGTTTTTGGCAGGCAATACGGATCAGTTCTGGCGGGTGACGCTGCGGGTCAACGAGTCGTGAGAGGTCTCTTCACCTTAGGACTTCGACCACGAAGGGTACATCGAGTGTGCCCTTCGTGTCGAGCCACTGGCGAGCCGGGACTTTGTTTGCCGGGGCCTTATTTGGATGCATCTTCTGTGTCCTTTGCCATTCGCTCCTGGGATGCCGCCATTTCCCGGTTGGATCGCGCTTCCTGGCGATACCCTTTCGCCATGGATTCGTAACGCGCTGCCGTGTTCGGCGCCGTGATATTTTTTGCTACCGGGCCGTTCCGGTAAGTCGCCGCGGCCTGTTCATATCCTGCCGCCTGTGAATCCAGACTTTCCGCCTTGGTTTTGTAGTAAGCCGCGATGCACAAGTGATTTTCCGGCGTTTTCGCAGCTTTAAGAGCAACCATCAGGTCTCTGTCGTTGTTGATCGCTTGCGGCATTTGTAGGCCCCAGGCAATGCTTCCCCAAGCCAGAGTCATCATCAAGAGCACTTGACAGGATCTTTTCGTATACATCGTAGGTCCCTCCTTTAGGGATTCTCAGCCACATCTCCTGCTCGAGTTAGCGCCCACCTATCTCGTCGACCCTTCCTCCCAAGGCGCTTCGGCGTGGTGCCGCCTCATGCGAAGCCCCTTTTCCCGAATAGCTGTAAAGCTTCGCGGAACCCTAATGACTCGACTCTAAGCTGTGATATGTGAATAAGGCATAAAGGGGACCTAAAGATTTTAGGAAGGAGTTGTAATCGCCGGCCGGTGCCGCACTCTGTTTATCGCTTATACCTCGGAGTAACAAAAACCATGGGTCATCACGCACTGGTTGGGAAGAAACAATCCGTCACTTTGAATTGGCTGGCCTATGACGGAACAGAACACGCTCCGTTGTGGGTTGCAGAAGGCAGCAAAGAAGGTGGGGGTGCATCTGACATGGCACGGACTTCGCTACTGGTCAGGGACCATGCTGTTTTACGAACACGTGGATCGCAAGACCATCCAATCTCGATTGGGCCATGCCGACGCGCGTACCACGGCCAACGGGTATGTCCACTCCAACGGCAAAGCAGGACGAGAGGCGGCGCAGGTAGTTTCAAACTCCAGCACTTCCTGTCACCAAGATTCCGAAGCCGTGACAATCCCCGAGTAGTGTCTCAGTTTGAATTTTTCTTCTTGTAGGAACCGCGTGGGCCAAAGGTCGGCGCTGGGATTAGCGCAGCGATTTCCTCAAGACTCCAAACATGGTCAGATACTCCCGCTTCCATTGCCGGGGTGACTCGAAGCGTCTTGTGGATGCGAGCGAAGTTGTAATGCATGAAGTGAAGGGCCACTTGATAGGCGTGGTTTTCCACTTTCTTACTGAATCCGTTCGTCAGCCGCGTAAACCGCCTCATACTCATCCGCATGGTTAGGTTCTGGCGCTCCACGTAGCTCGTGGAGATATAACGAGGGTCAGGACCGCCCATAACGCGCACTGGGTCGCAGGACGTGCATACAGCGGGACTATAACGCGTTTCTTCCTGGCTTGCGGCATAGGTTTTAATCAGCATGGCGTTGTCAATCTCGGAACCAAACGCATCCTCAACCGCAGTCAAATAGACCTTGAGGCCGTCAGTTGTGAGTTGAATCCGGCTTTTGAGCCGTCCAGCCAAATCCTCAATAAACATCTTGGCGCTTCGGGCATCCCGGTTTCCTACCATGAATGATGGGACTAGCTTCGTGTCGGCATCAATAGCCGTCCAAGTCCAGACATCCCCGTATCCAAACTTCCCTTGTTTGTCGGCGGGTACGTTCTTTTCCTTGGCATAACAGAAAGCCCAGATTTCATCGCATTGAACTTTCTTGCACGTCAGGTTGCGAAGCGTCTTATCCTGATAGTCGGCGCAAGCAATCCCCACGTCCACCAGTAGCTTCGTTACGGTGTTGATGGATTGGCCAGTCAGGCGGGTAATGGACCGAAGGCTCTTTCCCTCTACCAACATCCCGATTATTCGTGCTCGGTCTTGAATCGTTAGCCTGTTCATACTGAATATTATGCTTGACAGATTTCAATTTGTCAAGCAAAAGGTTCAGTTTGACAAAAAAGACGATTTTCCTATTGACACGATTCTGGCCGTAAGTTAAACTCTATCGCGTGGAACTTCAACAGGAAGATTACAAGACTCCCGGACAACTGATTCAGGCTCTGCTTGACGCTCGCGGATGGAGCAAGAGGGTTCTAGCTATAGTGCTTGATGTCGATGAAACTGGACTCAATAAAATCATAGCAGGTAAGCGTTCCGTAGACGCAGATATCGCCTTGGGCCTGAGCCAAGTATTCAACGTCCCAGCAGAGAGATTTCTTCAGCTTCAAAAGGACTATGATTTAGCAATGGCGCGAATCCTCTCCAGGCCAGACCCTGGACTGACGACTCGTGCCCGCCTATTTGGTGACCTTCCTGTGGCAGAAATGATTCGGCGCGGATGGCTAGGAGACGTAGAGGACGTAAGAAATGTACAGAGGGTGGAAACCGCTCTTTGCAAGTTTTTTGAGGCTTCCTCGGTTGACGAAATAGAGATTCTGCCGCACGCTGCCAAGAAGACGAACGTAACTTATCCAGCTACACCCGTTCAGCTAGCGTGGTTATATCGTGTGCGTCAGATCGCGGCTGACATGCTGGTTCCGAAGTACTCGAAGAAGTCCCTCTACGTTGCGCTGGGAAATCTTCAACTCTTACGTTCTTCCCCCGATCAGGCACGGAAGGTGCCGCGTATCTTAATGGAGAGTGGCGTCCGATTCATCATCGTTGAGTCGCTCCCTTCAAGCAAAATCGACGGCGTTTGCTTCTGGCTAGATGACAATTCTCCAGTGATTGGTATGTCATTACGCTATGACCGCATCGATAACTTTTGGTTTGTGGTACGCCATGAGCTTGAGCATGTGCTCCGGCATCATGGACGCTGTGCCGCAATGCTCGACGTTGAATTGGAAGGGGAGCGCACAGGAACAACGGAAAGCATCCCACTTGAGGAACGACTAGCAAACGGGGCTGCGGCTGAGTTTTGTGTCTCACAGTCAGCTTTGAATGCCTTCATTGAACGCAAAGCCCCATTATTCTACGAAAAAGATATTTTGGGATTTGCTCGTACTCTCAAAATTCATCCCGGCTTAATCGCAGGTCAGTTGCAGCACCGGACTGGTAGGTACGATAGATATCGTAACCATCTCGTCAAAATAAGGTCGTCAGTCTTACCGGGAGCGATGGTTGATGGATGGGGAAACGTCGCTTCAATTGGGGAATAGGAGAAAACTTGTGAGTAACAAAATACAAGAGCGCCAGAGATTTATTCGGTACTACAAGGAGAACACCGGGAAGAAAACTGTTGATATGCACGATGTGGCAAAATTTGCGGTGAAGATGGGTCATGCCCTTCCGGTGCCCCCGGACCCTATCGACATCTTAGCCAAGCAATATTCGGATGCAGCGCGAGAAGAAACGCGCGTTGACAAGGAAACGAAGCGGCCATATCGAGCGAACCTCGCATTTATGAAGCGGCTTCCAAATGGCAAACAGCTTGGCCTCTGGATCGATACCGATGAAGCTCCTCGCCATCAGATGGAGAAGGCGTTAACCCTGTACCGGGAGCAAATGGTAGGCGAGGCCTTGATTGGAACAAATACCGCAGAGCACTGGAATGCGATGAATCCGATGCAACGTCCGCTCGTCTTTCCGACAGACCTTGGCCCTGATGTGCAGTGGAGACAGAACGCCCCAGAAGAGGAAGATCAGGCTAGTTAGGAATTTCCTTTTTTCCATCTGGCCCCCGCAGCTATTCGCGCAATGTCAGAGCGTTCCTCTGCGCTTAACCGATGCGCTCTGACCTTTGCGCCCTTTAGTCCACCTGCCCGGCCCTTAACGCCTTCAGGATGCCGCATTGAGTCGCTCACTGTATCCTCGACCTCTCCGGTCGCGATATCGACAATCATCTTTGCAAGTTGGTTTGGGTCGCGGGGTCTCTTTGCCATGCGCCTATTATGGCACGATGCGGATAACAGTCAACCGGGTTAGAATTCAAACTGAGACACTACCCAATCCCCAGGGTAAATTTGTTCTAAGAG
>PLWR01000362.1 GCA_003165615.1 Acidobacteriota bacterium
GCGCCGAGATGTCCCCCACGAGCGATTTCATTTCGTGAAGGTCGCGGGTCAACATCTCCACGCTTTCCGTCAATGCCTCGTGTCGAGCGGTCAGGCGGTCGAGTCGTTCATCAACAGTCATGGTCTCTCCTGTTAGCGCGTCGAGTCATAGTATAGCATGGGGGGAAACGGTGGAGAAACGGTGTCAGGGGGAGAAACGGTGTCAGGAACCGTTTTCTTCCTCCTCGGGAGAAACGGTGTCAGGAACCGTTTTCTTCCCCTGGGAGGGATTGAGGGCAGAACCTTGGCGGCTCGGCGACCGCTTTCCGCGGTGCGGGGATGGGTGCGGGGCGCGGCTCTTCGGCAGGAGCCGACCGGTCGAGCGACGACTCTCGCGCACCAGATCCAGAATTTCTTTCCGGGAGAGGCCCGCATCGATGCCCGGCACGTCCAGCGGTGAACCGGAAGGCGCGGCCGGGCGGACCCAAAAGGCCTGCCCATCGCGGCGGCGAATCTCCACTCCCCCTTCGCGGCTGGCGCGGTTCAGCATACCGTACATTTGGCGGGAGAAAAGGTCAGGTACCTTTTCCGGCGTCAGATTTTGCCGGAGGGGAAGCCCACGGAGTGATATAATGCCAGCATACGGATACGATCCATGGTGACGATTACATTCCCGGACCGCGAGACGGAAAAGAGGGCGCTGGCCTTTTTGCTCGGACGCTTTTCCGGCCGGGTCCTTCGTTCGGGGGAGCATTTGGTTCCCGAATCTGCTTTGGAAGCGCTCGCCGATCAGAACATCCCATTTAAAGTCGAGGGCAAAACCACCTATGAGCAGCAATTGGCGGCGATTCGAGGTGCTGCTCCCTCTTCAGTTCAATGATGGGCGGGATGTGCCCCCTGAGTGGCTGGCCGAAGCCGTCTTGGAAATAGTGGACCACTTCGGCGCTGCCAGTTACGAGACCCAGAAGCTGGAGGGCCACTGGCGCCACGGCGGTGTGATCTACCGGGACAATCTGGTGCGGCTGGTGGTGGACGTGCCCGATACGTCGCCGAGCCGCGAGTGGATGAGGGATTTCAAGGGCCGCTGGAAAACGCGCCTCGAACAGCTTGAACTCTGGATGGTCAGTTATCTCATCGAGGTCGAATAGAAACACCCGCACGCGATTTCCGCGGAAAACGGGAACAGAGGAAACGGTGAGCTGCGGCGCGCGGCTCTGGCGCAGGAGCCGCCCGGTCGATCGACGACTCTCGCGCACCAGCTCCAGAATTTCTTTCCGGGAGAGACCCGCATCGATGCCCGGCACGTCCAGCGGTGAACCGGAACGCGCGGCCGGGCGGACCAAAAAGGCCTGCCCATCGCGGCGGCGAATCCGCCGGTTTCAAAGGCAGTGACGAGTGACATGTGACGTGTGACGAGCGAGAAAGAACGGTGAAGGTTGGTCGGGGGGATTGGCCGCCCCTTCAGGGCTCGGGGTTGATGGGGGGTTCCGTTGACCCAGGCCGTNNATCGCCCCTTTGGGGCTCAAAAACCACATCCGACTTGTGCCGGCTGGGATTCGTTAGATTGCCCCTTTGGGGCTCAAAACCCTGCGCTTCGTTAGGTCGCCCCTTTGGGGCTCAAAAACCTGCGCTTCGTTGGACCGGCCCCCATTCGCTTCGCTCAGGACGGGCTCTCGGGGCTCAAAGACCACGGCGGACTTTGCCAGACTTGGGTTCGTCCGCGCCACATTTCATTTCCCATTGAAACGCGGCACGAAAGCCGTCGTAGCCCGGAGCTAAACAATCCACTTTGCCGTAACGGCCTAACATCCGAAATGGGCGCGGCGTCACTGGCCGACTGATATGGGGGGAGAACACCCCTGAACGGATGGCGTAGGGAGCGGCCCTTCCACCCCGCGGGGGAGCTCCGCGCGTCGCCGTGTTATGGTGTGGCCCCAAAAAATGTGGAAACTTCAGCCCCGCGAGCAAGCTCGCGGCGAGCGCCGGAAGCAAGCTTTCGGCGGAGAAAACGGTTGCAAGCTATACGCACTCCAAAGCTTCGCCCCACCACGGAATCGCCAAGAGCAGTTCGGGTCCAGCCGAAGGCGACCAAATGTCCCTGTTGGAGGAAGGGCTAATTCGACAAATTGTCATTGCGCCGCGCCATAATGATCCCCCCTAACCCTTTGTCAACTTATACGAAAGTAATGACTTTATGCTTGTTTGATGGTTTTTGAGCCCGATTAAGCCTTTGTCAAGCAAATAACCGGAGGGGTACCTGTAAACGCTTGCAAAACTGGGAAGTTGATGCCATAAACGGTTTCCATTGGCCATTGGCGGGGATTTGCCCTTTGTCCATAATGGAACCGGGCGGGTGGGGCATGCAGACAGCAATAAATTCGAATCACACCCTATCGCGGCTGTTCCCACGGACGGCAGATGCGCTCGATGGTGTCGATCATGTTCTCCACCTGCTCGGGGTCGGGAGGGCGTCCGGCGTGGACGGCAGCGTTGCGGATTCTCCAGGCTTTGTCGAGTTGCGCCTTGTCTTCAAGCGAAATGTAGTCATCTTCCGCGAGGCGATCAAAAAGGATTTCAATGGCCCCGCGGACATTGAGGTTCATCCCGCCGCAGAGCTCGCGCGCGGCGACGCGGAGCAATCGTTCGTATTCTTCCCCGGCGATTTTACCGGCCAGTTTGGGTTCTTCCTCCACCAGAATGCGCGCCAATTCCAACGGCCCGTAGTTGCGCAGAAAAGGCCGCAGCACCTGCGCCACGCGGCGGCGCTGAATCCAAACGTCGGCATCGAATTCCGCGTGCGAGGTGGAAATCTCGCTGGCGTGCGTTTCACCGGCAACAAGTTCGTGATAGGTCCACAAGGCCGTCTCGGTATCGGCCACGGACTCCAGGCGAAAATGTTCTTTCCAGGCGCGCAGTTCCTCGCAATAGGCCATGTAGAGGTCAATGGTGCGGGGGCGATGCACCTGGAGCAGGTTCATGATGGGCGTGGAAAAAACCCCGTAGCGATCGGGGTGGGCAAAACGCAGGATGAGGGAGACCATCCCTACGCTTTGGAGCACCGCGAGGGCGCGCCGCACCAGTTCGCGCGGGTCGGCGGGCGAGGGACCCAGCACCAGCCTCGCCTTCTTCAAGACCTGATCCAGCTCCTTTTCGTTGGGCTTGGGCCAGTAACGGCCAAAGGGCGTGGCGGTAGGATCGAAAATGTTCAGGACGTCCTTCGCCGCCAGCCACCGGTTACCCGTACACAGCGGCTCAAACTTCTTCTCCAGCGCGCGGAAGGAATACGTGCGCCCGAACTTCTGCTTGCAGACCTCGTGAAAACGATCGAGATAGAACTTGAGATCGAAACCGGGCATGGCAACCTCAACGTGAACATATCATGGAATCGGGGGATCGAGCCATCGGGTCATCAGATCATCGCGCGATCGGGTGATTGGACAATCGCATCGTCAAGTCATCGGGCCTTCGCTCGCCGAAGGGTTCCGCACGCTTTTGTCAGGCCTAGCGCTTCGGCCAGCAGGCAGGTCATTGAATCATTTCTGACATTCATAATTCAGAATTCATAATTCTCTTCCGCCAAGGTGGCGTAGAATGCCGTCACGGATTACTTCTCGACGCAGGAAAATGCCATGTCCGAACCGATCATCATCTCGGCAAAAAACCTGGGCGGAGTGGCCATGCCCGGCTTCTGCCCGCGCTGTTTCTGGATTACGATGCACGCCGACGGAATCCCCTACCAGATTTTCCCCGGCATCTTCAGCTCGATCGATTCCTACGGCAAGAAGTTGGTGCACGGATGGTTCGATCGCCACCACAGCGCGCCTCCCTGGTTGGGCCCACTCGGCAATATCAAGGGATACATCAATCCCCCGCATTATAGTAAATTCAGCATCCTCGACCCCAGGACCAACGTCACCTTGCGCGGAACCCCGGACGGCATCCTGGTGATGCACGACGGCTCGCGCGTGATAGTCGACTACAAGACCGCCAAGTTCACCATGCACCAGGATGAGTTGTTTCCGATGTATGAAGTGCAGTTGAACGCCTACGCAATGATCGGAGAGCAGCAGGGGATTGCGCCCGTATCAGCCTTGGCGCTGATTTACACGGAGCCGGTAACCGACGACGATACGGCCAAGAAGGACGCCAACCAAACCCCATCTGGTTTCGTGATGGAATTCAGCGCGCACATTCGGCCGGTAGACTTGGCGCCGGATAAAATCCCCCCGCTGCTGGCAAGAGTTCGCGAAATATACGACCTGAAACGCCCTCCGAAATCGCTGAAGGGTTGCAAAGAGTGCGCCCTGCTCAAAGGCCTTTTCGACCTCGCGGGCGAGTAATCAAGGCTCCCCGCCAACCGGTTCATTTTCCTCCCAAACCTCCCGGTTGGCCGAAAACGGCCACCAATCGGCTGAATTTAGGCAGGGTGTGGCGCCGAGGTTTTTTGAATCCCAAAGGAAAACACCTTCTAACCCATTGGTCGGTAAGCAGATATATCTCATTAACGATTTCTGGGTTTGGCCCAAATCTTGCCCAATAGAGACCGGACGCAGATTTAGAGCTCGAAAGCAGGCGTCCAAATGAGGTGGGCCATGAAGAACCGATTCTTACTGATCGCACTCGCAATTCTCTCCATAGGGTTACTGGTCACCCTCAGTGGCAGGGCCCAGGACGGCCCACCCGTTCAACCACAAGCACCGCCCCAGGGACAGCCTCAGGCGCCGTCGGCGGTGGGGCGCCTCAGCGTAATTCATGGGCAAGTTTCAACCATGCACGGTGATGGCACCGTGTGGACCGCGGGCACGGTGAATACTCCCGTGGTGCCGGGTGACAAGATATCGACGGCGGATCGGTCGAGGGCGGAAGTGCAGCTTGACCCTGCCAACGTGATGCGGCTCGAGCAGCACACGGAACTCCAGGTGGCCGACCTCGAGCCGAACAAGATCAATATCCAGTTGGCCTCGGGCCTGGTGGACTACAGCGTGTATCGGGGAACGCAAGCGGACGTTGAGGTTGACACCCCGAACATGGGCGTACATCCGTTGGCGCCGGGGATTTACCGCATTCAAGTGAATTCCGACAGTGAGACCCTGCTCATCGTGCGTCAGGGCGAAGCGGAAGTCCTGACCAACCAGGGCAGCACCAAGATTGAGGCTGGCCAGGTTATCCAAATTCACGGCGCGGACAATCCGGAATACAAGATTGACCAAGCTTCGGGCGGGGATGATTTCGACAAGTGGTGCAGCGACCGCGACCGGCAGCTCATGAACGTGCAAGCCGCACAACGCCAGGGACCTTACCAGGGGCCTTCTCAGGGACCTTCTCAGGAACCTCCCTATGTAGGGTCGAGCGATCTCGATGCCTACGGCCAATGGGGTGATGTGCCGGACGAGGGTTGGTGCTGGACACCCCAGGTGGATGTGGGGTGGGTGCCCTACACTTACGGCCGTTGGGGTTGGGAACCATTCTGGGGATGGACCTGGATTTCCGCTGAGCCTTGGGGCTGGGCGCCTTACCACTATGGCTCCTGGTTCATGTTCGGAGGCCGGTGGCGTTGGCGGCCGGATGCAGGCTTTGGTGGCCGAGCAGGATTCTACGGAGGCCGCGGTTTTGGGAATTTGGGTGGTTCGCGCTTCCTTCCCCGGGGCTCTGTGAACGGGCGGCCCGGCGGAAACTTGCCGAGCTTTGCGGCGCGCTCGAACTTCATGGGATCCACGGGAAGGATGGGCTTCGGCAGCACGTCCAATAACTGGCGTGGGTTCTCGCGCGGAAATCAGTCTGGGCGTTGGCCGTCTGCCGTCAATGGCGGGGGCTCAGGGTTTCAGGGAAGAAGCTCCTCTGGTTCCGAACGGGGCCAGTACAATTGGCAGCGGTACGCGAGCCCCAGCCCCTTCAGCGCCGGACGGTCGGAATCCGGACAGTCCAACCAACGCAGCGGGTGGCAAGGCTTTAGCAGCCAGTCTCGGAGTTATTCGGGCGGCGGCAGCGCGGGCCGCTCAGGAGGCTCATATTATGGCGGCGGATCGCGCCCCCCGCTGGAACTGAATCGGCCCATTATGCGCCAGCGCGCGCCCAGCAGCGGCTCTTACTATGGTGGTGGCCGCACCTATTCCGCACCTTCGGGTGGAGGCCGCAGCTATTCCGCCCCCAGCGGCGGTGGTGGCCGTAGCTACTCGGCGCCCCGTGGTGGCGGCGGTGGCGAAAGCCATGGCTCCGGCGGTGGTGGTGGCCACAGTTCGGGCGGCGGTGGCGGAGGCCACAGTTCCGGTGGTGGTGGCGGCCACGGCGGCGGACATCGTTAAGCTCACGTTGTTAGTCTCACCTACAACAGGGGCGGCGGCAGGCACCTCGACTCAACCCGCCACCGCCCCTGCCTTCCTTCCTTGACTTTCTGAAACACCTTCCGACTCCACGTCAGCGCCGCTGGCCCCTACAGCTTTGCTTGCGGCTCCGCCGCGCGCTACCCGCTCTGCGCGGCCGTAAAGAAATTGTAGTGCCGCCCGCAGGGGCGGCGCTACGTCCCCGTTCACATTCCACGCTGTGGTGTTTCCTTATTTGGAATGTGGAGTAGAATAAGACCCATGGCCCCTCGACTCAAGCTTTTGGCTGAAACCACTGCCGCGGTGGAAGAGATCGCGCAAATCCTGCGCGCTGAACATGGCGACCCCTTCCACATCCTGGGAATGCACCTGGTAGAATTTCAGGGCAAACCGGCGGTGGCGATTCGCGCTTTCCTGCCCCGCACGCACGACGCCTGGGTGGTGCGAGGCGCGGGCGAGGCCGTGCCGCTGCGGCGCATTCATGCCGACGGATTCTTCGAAGCGGTTTTCCCGGGCGAGCAGGCTATGTTCCCCTATCGCCTGCGCACGGATTACGCCGGGCAGCAAGAGTTTGAGGATCCCTATCGTTTCCCTCCCGTGCTTTCGGATTTCGATCTTCATCTGCTGGCGGAAGGCACGCACTACAAGACCTACGAAAAGCTGGGCGCACACCTGACGGAAATCGCCGGAGTGCAGGGCGTGTCATTCGCGGTGTGGGCGCCGAATGCCAAACGCGTGAGCGTGGTGGGCAACTTCAACCAGTGGGACGGCCGGGGCCATCCCCTACGCGTGCGCGGCGGCACCGGCGTTTGGGAAATTTTCATTCCCGGCCTGCGCGAAGGGGAGATTTACAAATTCGAAATCAAGAGCCGGAATAAGAACTACCTGGGGTTGAAGACCGACCCGTACGGTTTCTATTCCGAGCTGCGCCCCAAGACGGCCTCGATTGTCTGCGACCTGGACCGTTATACCTGGAACGATCAAACGTGGATGGCGGAGCGCCAGGCGCGCCAGGGATTCCGCGCCCCGCTGGCGGTTTACGAAGTTCACCTGGGGTCATGGCGGCGTTCGGTGGAAGAGGGCAATCGCGTCCTGAACTATCGCCAGCTCGCCGAGCAGTTGGCGGAGTACGTCGAGAAGATGGGTTTTACGCACGTGGAATTGATGCCGGTAACGGAGTATCCGCTGGATGAATCGTGGGGCTACCAGACCACGGGGTATTTCGCGCCCACCAGCCGCTACGGCACGCCGGAAGACTTCATGTACTTCGTCGATCACCTGCACCAGCGCGGGATCGGGGTGATCCTGGACTGGGTGCCGGCGCATTTTCCCTCCGACGCGCACGGCCTGGCGTTCTTCGACGGCACGCACCTTTACGAGCACGAAGATCCCCGCCTGCGCGAGCATCCGGACTGGGGAACCCGCATCTTCAATTACGGCCGCACCGAAGTGCGCAGCTTTCTGTGGGCAAGCGCGCTGTTTTGGCTGGAAAAATATCNNACGGCCTGCGCGTGGACGCGGTGGCCTCCATGCTCTACCTTGACTACTCGCGCAAAGCCGGCGAATGGGTGCCGAATGCTTTCGGGGGCAACGAAAACCTGGAAGCCATCGGCTTCGTCAAACGCTTCAACGAGCTCACCCACCAGTACCATCCCGGCACCCTGACCATTGCCGAGGAATCCACCTCCTGGCCCATGGTTTCACGGCCCTCCTACGTCGGCGGCCTGGGCTTCAGCCTGAAATGGAACATGGGCTGGATGCACGACATGCTGCAATATTTTTCCCATGACCCCATCTTCCGGCGTTATCACCACTCCAATCTGACATTTTCATTGCTCTACGCCTTCACGGAAAATTTTGTGCTGGTGCTCTCCCACGATGAGGTGGTGCACGGCAAGCGCTCGCTGCTGGCGAAAATGCCGGGAGATTATTGGCAGCAATTTGCCAATATGCGGGCCCTCTTCGCTTTCCTTTACGCCCATCCGGGAAAGAAAATGCTCTTCATGGGCGCGGAACTGGGGCAGTGGATTGAATGGAACCCCGCCCACAGCCTGGATTGGAATTTGCTGGAGTACGAGCCCCACCGCAAGTTGCAGGACCTGGTGGCGCGGCTCAACGAACTACACCGGGCGGAGGGAGCGCTTCACCAAATCGATTTCGAATACCTAGGTTTCGAATGGATTGATTTCCACGATGTCGATCATTCCGTCATCGCCTTCCTGCGTAAAGGCCAGACGCCCGGTGATCACCTGGTGGTGGTGTGCAACTTCACGCCGGTGCCGCACCAGGGCTATCGGTTGGGCGTGCCGGAGGCGTGCTACTATCGCGAGATTCTGAACACCGACGAGACGCAGTTCGGTGGGAGCGGCGTGACTAACGCACCGGGCCGCCATGCCATTCCCCTGGTTTGGCAAAACCAGCCCTGCTGCGTGGAACTGACCCTGCCGCCTCTCGGGGTGATCTATTTGAAGCCGGAAAGGTAAAGGATTAGATTTAGACCATGGATTTAGACTGGTTGTTCCCCGGCGGGCTCTCCGCTATAATCTGGCCCGCCATAGCCCAAGGCGGTTACCAACATGAATGGAAATGACGCAGAACTGAACCGTCGCAGCACTCGCCTTTCCCTGTCCATCCCCATTGTGATGACGGGCGTGGACGTCGAGGGGAATGAGTTCAGCGAGAGCGTGCGCACACTGATTATTAACAAGCACGGCGCGAAGGTTTTGACCACACGCCATTTGACGATGGGCGCAGATGTCACCCTGGAGAATCGCGCCCTGGGCGCCGTGGCCAAGGCGAGCGTCGTGTGGTTGGGCAGGGAGCACCACGGCGGAGACTTGCATCAAGTGGGGCTTCAGTTGCACCAGGCGCAGAATGTTTGGGGGATCGAATTCCCCCCTGACGACTGGCATGCCGCGATGGTGGAAGCGGAGTCTGCACCCGTGCCGGGCAATCTTCCCGCTGCCGAGCAGGCCGACACCGTGGGCGCCGAGACCCAAGTATCATCGTTGGCCGGCGAAGAGATCACCATTCGACTCTTGCAGGAGTTGCAGGAGGCTGCCGACGCACACGTCCAGGAATTTAGGGACCGGCTGAAGCAGCTTACTCACCAACTGGGATCGGAATTGGAACTTGAACTGCGCGCGCACGCTGCCACCGCGAAGAAGCGCGAAGTGGGTCCGCTGGAGGAGGAGATCAAAGTTCTGCGAAAGAGCCTGAGCGCCGCGAGCAAGGAAATTGGGAAGCTGGAAGCCAGGATTCAAGAACTGAAAGGCGATCTGCAAGCCACCACGGAAAACCCACCCCTAACGCCCCTGAAAGAGGCGCACCAGCAGCTCACCGCCTTGTCAAACTCGGTTGTCGAAAGCATGAACCGTGCCGCGGATACCGGCCTGCGCGAATACCGGATCCTTCTGCAAAAGGAAAATCAGGAAAGTGCAGCCCGGCTGCTTCGGGCGGCGGAACAAAATCCGCGGCCACCCAAAAGCGCCTTGTCCGGCTCTTAAGGCTATGCATAACATATGAGCAATAAATCAGCAGCAGACGGTCGCCGAAGCACGCGGCTTCCCATCTCCCTTCCTATTGTGATCCATGGGAAGGACGCCCAGCAGGAAGCTTTCCGGGAAAGCACCCACACGCTGATCGTTAACCAGCACGGTGCGAAGCTCGCGACGACCCACCAGCTCCTCCTCGGCGCGGAGGTTCTAATCGAAAACACCACGCTGGGGAGCGTGGCCAAAGCGAATGTGGTATGGGTAAGCCCCAAATACAGCCCGCACGGCCGCAATGAAGTGGGAGTCCAGTTGGTGGAGGCGCAGAATATCTGGGGCATCGAATTCCCCCCCAACGACTGGACCACCAAGGGGAAGGATCAGGAAGCGCCGGCGGCGGAGGCGGCGCCCGCTCCCCCCCCTGCGGCCGCGAAGATCCCGCCTCCCTCGACGCCTCCCGCCTCCCCGGCCAGCGAAGCAGGGACAACTCCATTCCCTCAGGAACTTCACGAGTCGATGGAATCCTATGCCCGGCAATTCCGCCAACGCCTTGACGAGGTCGTGCAACAGGTCGGCAGGCAATCGGAAATGGATTTGCGAGAGCGGGCCGCAGCCGCCATCGGACAGGAGCTTGCGCCCATAGAGCAGCATGTTCTGGCTTCCAGTGAACGTCTGAGCACCTTGAAAGCGGAAGTGCGGGATTTCGAGGCAAGACTCGCGGAGTCCCAGCGCAACTGGTACGCCGCGCAGGAGAATGTTCCCCCGCCGCTTTCCCCGGAGCAGATCCGCGAGAAGATTGAGGCGGATGCGGTGCCCGCGCTTCAAATGATCGCTGAAAGTGCAATTGCCGCCGCCCGTGAACGCCTTCAGGCGCAACTTCAGGCGGACGCTGGCCAAGCGCTGGCCGCCTGGAGGAGCAATCTTCAAGTCGAGAGGGACGGCTTGGTGGAGGAGGCCCGCCAACAGATTGTCATGGCGTTGACTTCCGCCGTCGAAGAACTGGACCGCGAACGCGACGCGGGCTTCGATGGAATGAAGCGCCGCATCCAGGAGCACCAGGAAAATGCTGCGTTGCAGTTTCAGACGCAATTCCTCAGGACCGTGGAAGACCAAAGCGAATCCTTGCAAGCGCTATTGGATAAGACTTCGGCCGAAATCGCGGAACGGCAAGCAAACCTGCTCCAAACTCAACTCGATGCCCTGCTGGTAAATCGGTTGGACCAGGCTCAGCGGCAGGCGCAGTCGGTGGGAAAAGACCTTCAAACCAGCTTTGAGGATGGGCTGCGCGCGGCTGGGGAAAAGAGTTCTCGAGGATTGCAGGCCCACCTGCAAGAAATTGCCGACAAGACTGCCGCGTCTTCTTCGGACCAAGTGCGAAAGCAATTGGAAGAGTCGGCCAACGCTGCGGCGGACAAGAGTCTTGAGGTTTGGCAATCACGACTGCAAGAGATCGCCAACCAGACCGTCGCTTCCTCCTCTGATCGAATACGCGCGCAGGTGGAAGCTTCCGCCAACGC